>JBJMQK010000483.1:0-5315 GCA_045802735.1 Anaeromyxobacteraceae bacterium
CTCCTCCTCGCCGCCCAGGACAAGAAGCGCGGGCTCGTGAAGAAGCCCCGGACCTCCCCGCCGCCGCCCTCCGCCAACTCGCGCCACGTGCCGGCGGCGGTGAGGCGCGCCGTGTTCATCCGGGATGGCGGCTGCTGCCAGTGGCCCATGTCCTCGGGCGGCATCTGTGGCTGCCGTACCCGGGTGGAGCTCGAGCACATCGTGCCGGTCGCGCTCGGGGGTGAGTCCACTGTCAGTAACATGAGACTGCTCTGCGCACTGCACAATGCGCTCGCCGCGAGGCAGGTGTTCGGGGCGCAGCTCATGGACCGCTACACCTCGCGCGGACGGAGCAGGGGTCCGGTGTCGGCGCCGGATCCGGCGGCGCCCGCGTAGCGCGCCCCGTCGCGCGCGGCGGTCCCCGGTGGGTCGCCCGCGGAGCGCGGCGAAATAGGGGGGACGGCCCGCCGTAGTCCCGCCGCGGTCTCAACCCTGGCGAGGAGGCGGTGCGATGAGGTCGAGCCTGATGGTCGCGGCGGTGGTGGTCCTCGGCGCCTGTGCGGCGCAATCGGCGGAGCGCTCCGATGGGGCTCACGGCGCGGCGGCGCCCGCTGCAAACGCGCCCGCGGCGAACGCCCCGGCGGCGCGCCCGGCGCCGGTGAAGTGCGTGCGCGACATGGACTGCGAGGGCGTGGAGGTCTGCTACGAAGGGTTCTGCCGCAGGTAGCTCAGCGCCGCTCGTCGCGCAGGACGAGGTCGATGTCGATGCGGCAGGCGTCCTCGATCTTCACGAACAGGAGCGACGGCCGCTGGATCTCGTGCGCGTCGAGGCTCACGGCGAAGCTGCCCTGCACGCGTGCGAAGCCGCCGGGAGAGAGCTCGAGCGAGAGCGGGATCGAGAGCGGGCGGCGCACGCCGTGGAGCGTCAGCTCGCCCTTCATCTCGAGCGTCACCGGCGCGCCGCGCACGGGCTCCGGCAGCAGGCCCTCGCCCTTGAAGATCACGAAGGACACGCCGCGCGACCCGAGGATCTCGCGCACGCGCGCATCGCGGTCGTCGTCGCCGGAGCGGAAGCTCGACGCCGGCACGAGCACCACCGCGACGACCTTCCCGCCGTCCTGGATCGCGGCCTTTCCCTGCGCGCCCTGCGACCGCCCGGTCACGCGGTGCAGCTTGTGCACCACGTGGTAGTGGATCGCGCTCGCGGCGGGATCGATGGCGTACGTCGTCGCCGAGGTCGGAGCGGCCGCAGCCGCAGCGTGAGTCGCGTTCAAGCGGGTCCTCCCGAGGTGTCGCCGCGGGCGCGAGAGCGCGCCCCGTCCTGCGAGGATCCCCCGGCCGCATGAGCGCTCGGCCGTCCCCTCACTCGCAGGGCGCCCCATATAGCAGGATCCAGGTGGGGCGTCACCCCCCGGCCGACGCGCCCCGGCCCCACGCGCGGCTCCCCTCGCACCCTGACCGGCGTCCACCGAACGTGTGTTGCCCTCGGCGCCAGCGGTGGTCATGGTCGCGCCGTGGCGACCGCACCCCGCGAGGTGGAGGAGCGCGCGCCGTCGACCGTGGGCGGCGCCGCGCACGCGACGGTGCGTGCAATCGACGCGCTGCTCGCGCCGCGCGACTTCCGGATCCGGCTCTGGGACGGCACGACGGCCGAGCCGGCGTCGCGCGGGCGCGCGCCGTTCACGCTCGTGCTCTCGCACCCGGGCGCGCTGTGGCGGATGATCTGGCCGCCCGGCGAGCTCACCGCCGCGGAGGCGTTCGTCCGCGGCGACTTCGACGTGGAGGGCGACCTCGTCGCGGCGCTGTCGTGGCGCGATCGCCTCCGCCTCGGACCGCGCGAGGTGCTCGCGCTCCTGCGCCACGCTCCCGCGCTGGCCCGGGCGAAGGGCGCGCCGCCGGTCGAGCGCGCGGCGCGCCTCCGCGGCGACAAGCACTCGACGGGGCGCGACGCCGCGGCCGTGCGCCACCACTACGAGGCCGGAAACGAGTTCTACGCCCTCTGGCTCGATCGCCGGATGGTGTACTCCTGCGCGTTCTTCCCCGAGCCGGGCGCGACGCTCGACGCCGCGCAGGAGGCGAAGCTCGAGCTCGTCTGCCGGAAGCTCCGGCTCCGCGAGGGCGAGCGGCTCCTCGACATCGGCTGCGGCTGGGGCGGCCTCGTCACCTACGCGGCGGAGCGCCACGGCGTCCGCGCGCTGGGCGTGACGCTCAGCCCGGCGCAGGCGGAGGTGGCGCGCGAGCGCATCCAGGCGCTCGGGCTCGGCGCGGGCTGCCGCGTGGAGGTCGCCGACTACCGCACCCTGCGCGACGAGCCGTTCGACAAGATCGCGAGCGTCGGCATGGTGGAGCACGTCGGCGTCGCCGAGCTGCCCCGCTACTTCCGCGAGGCCGCGCGCCTGCTCCGGCCCGGCGGCCTGTTCCTCAACCACGGCATCGCGCCGGCGGTGCCGCGCGACTCGAGCCTGCGGAGCCGCATCCTGCGCGAGGGCGGGTTCGTCCAGCGCTACGTGTTCCCCGACGCCGAGCTGCCCTTCCTGCACGAGACGGCGAGCGCCGCGGTGGACGCCGGGCTCGAGCTGCGCGACGTCGAGTGCCTGCGCGAGCACTACGCGCTCACGCTCCGTCAATGGCTCTCCCGCCTCGAGCGCCGCGAGCCCGAGGCGGTGCGCCTCGCCGGCGCGACCACCTACCGGATCTGGCGCCTGTACCTCGCGGGCGCCGCCGCCGACTTCGAGCGCGGGCAGAACACGATCTACCAGGCGCTGTACGTGCGCCCGGAGCGCGGCCGGAGCGGGCTCCCGCTGACGCGGGAGGACCTCCATCGGGATCCGCTCGTGGTGAAGCGTGCGCCACGCGCGGGGCGCGCGCGGCGCGGCGCCCGTCATTAACGTCCAGGCGACGTTCACTTCACGCCAGGAGAACACATGTCGGTTCGCCGCATCGTCGCAGCCGCCCTCACCTTCGCCGCGCTCGCCGCTGCCCCCGACGCCCGCGCCCAGCTCGCCTCCTTCACGGTCGAGGGGTTCGGCGGGTACCAGAACCTACGCCCCAACGCCTCGAGCGTCGCGAACGCCGCGCGCGGCAACGAGGGCACCGGCATCCTCGGCGCCGACGTGCTCGCCGGGATCGCCGGCTTCGGCGTGGGCGCCGTCGTCGACAAGGTGGTGAGCGGCAACAACGGCCAGCCCTGGTCGGGCGCCGTGCTCGCCGGCATCCTCGTCCCGGTCACCGTCGTGCGCCTCGAGCTGCTCGGCGAGCTGGGCCGCCGCGCGGGCGACTTCGGCGACATCTTCAACTCGACCGGTCAGACCTTCGTCGGCGTCCGGCCGGGCGTGAGCTTCCGTCTCGTCCCGACGGCGATCGTCCTCGGCGTGAGCGGCGTCGTGCGCTGGCCGACCTCCAACGGCGACATCGGTTCGCCGGATTACGCCATCGTCGCGCGCGTCGGGTTCGGCGTCTTCTGAGCGCGCCGCGGCGCCGCCGCGTTAAGGCGTCGCGGTGAGCGAACGCGACCGGCTTTGCGACGACGAGGCGGGGCGGGCCGCGTGGCGGCGATGGGGTCCCTACCTGGCGCTGCGCGCCTGGGGGACGGTGCGCGAGGACTACTCGGCAGACGGGAGCGCGTGGACGTCGTTCTCGTTCGACGACGCGCGGGCGCGCGCCTACCGCTGGGGCGAGGACGGGATCGCCGGGCTGTGCGACGACGGCCAGCACCTGTGCCTCGCCCTCGGGCTGTGGAACGGCCGCGATCCGTTCCTCAAGGAGCGGCTCTTCGGCCTCTCCGGCAAGGAGGGCAACCACGGCGAGGACGTGAAGGAGCTGTACTGGCTCGAGGACGCGCTCCCCACGCACGCCTACGCGCGGTTCCGCTACCGGTACCCGCAGCGCGCGTTCCCGTACGCGCTCCTGCGCGAGGAGGGGGGGCGGCGCGGCCGCGACGAACCGGAGTTCGAGCTGGAGGACACCGGCGTCTTCGCGGAGGATCGGTTCTTCGACGTGGTCGTCGAGCACGCCAAGGCGTCGCCCGAGGAGCTGCTCTTCCGCGTGGAGGCGGTGAACCGCGGCCCCGAGCCGGCCGGGCTGCACCTCGTCCCGACCGCGTGGTTCCGCAACACCTGGTCCTGGGGACGTCACCCGGCGCGCCCCGGCCTCGCGCTCGCGCCGGACGGCGCGCTCGTCGCGCGCCACGCGGTGCTCGGCGACCGCGTGATCGAGGTGGACGGCGCGCCGGAGTGGCTCTTCTGCGACAACGAGACGAACGTCCCCTCGCTCTACGGTGTGCCGCGCGAGGGCTTCTTCAAGGACGGGCTCTCGAACCGCATCGCCCTCGCCGACGGCGCCGCGGTGAATCCGGCGCGCACCGGGACGAAGGCCGGCGCCTGGTCCAGCTTCACGCTCGGTCCCGGCGAGCGGCGGGTGGTGCGCCTGCGGCTCGCGCCGGCGCGCAGCGCGGACGGGTGGTCCGGGTTCGACGCGACGATCGCCGCCCGCCGCGCCGAGGCCGACGCCTACCACGCGTCGCTCGCGAGCGGGAGCGAGAGCGAGGAGGCGCGCCGGGTGCAGCGCGCGGCCGTCGCCGGGCTCCTCTGGAACCGCATGTTCTACGCATGGGACGTCCCGCAGTGGCAGGTGGGCGACCCCGGCCAGCCGCCGCCGCCGGAGGCCCGCCGCGCGCTCCCCCGGAACCGCGGCTGGGAGCACCTGAACAGCGCCGACGTGCTCTCGGTCCCCGACGCCTGGGAGTACCCCTGGTTCGCCGCATGGGACCTCGCCTTCCAGTGCGTGGCGATGGCGCGCGCCGACCCGCGCTTCGCGAAGGACCAGCTCGTGCTCCTCACGCGCGAGTGGTTCATGCACCCGAACGGCCAGCTCCCCGCGTACGAGTGGGAGCTGTCCGACGTGAACCCTCCGGTGCACGCCTGGGCCATCTGGCGCGTGTACGAGATCGACCGCGAGGCGACCGGCACCCCCGATCTCTTCTTCCTCGAGCGCGTCTTCCACAAGCTGCTGCTCAACTTCACCTGGTGGGTGAACCGCAAGGACCCGGAGGGGCGCAACGTCTTCCAGGGCGGCTTCCTCGGCCTGGACAACATCGGCGTCTTCGACCGGAGCGCGCCGCTCCCAACCGGTGGCCACATCGAGCAGAGCGATGGCACCGCCTGGATGGGCATGTTCTGCCTGAACATGATGACGATCGCCCTGGAGCTTGCTACCGAGGACCGCGTTTACGAGAACATCGCCACCAAGTTCTTCGAGCACTTCCTTTACATCGCCGGCGCCATGAACAACATCGGCGGCGAGGGCATCTCCCCCTGGGATGAGGAAGACGAGTTCTA
>JBJMQK010000576.1:0-7081 GCA_045802735.1 Anaeromyxobacteraceae bacterium
CGCCGGCGGAGGAGGAGCTGCGGCGGGCGCTCGACGCCGCCGCGCCCCGCGCTCGCTCCGCCGACCTCTTCGAGCGGCTCGCGCTCGAGCGCGGCGCCACGCGCGAGCAGGTGAAGGCCGCCTACTTCGCGCTCGCGAAGCAGCTCCACCCCGACCGCTTCGCCGCGCCGGCCCTCGCCGACGTCGCGACCCGGGTGAAGGACCTCTTCGCCGCGGTGAACGAGGCGTACGAGGTGCTCTCCGACGATCGAAAGCGGGCCGAGTACCTCGCACGCGCGCCGGCGGCGGGCGCGGGCACCGCCAGCGAGGGCGACCGGGCCCAGGCGGCGCTCGACTTCCAGAAGGCGGAGGCCTGCGTCCGCACGCGCGACCACGCGCGGGCGCGCGGTTTCTTCGAGGCGGCGCTGCGCGCCGACCCGCGTCCGGAATACCAGGCCGGCTTCGCCTGGGCGCTCCTCTGCGAGCCGCGCGCGCCGGACCGCGCCAGGGCCCGCACCCTCGCGATGGCCGCCCTCCGCGACCCGGCGTGCGACCGCGCCGCGTTCGTCTGCGGCGTGCTCGCGCGCGACGAGGGCGACGACGAGCGCGCGGAGCGGCTCTTCAGGCAGGCCCTCGCCCGGAATCCGCGGAACGCCGACGCCGAGCGCGAGCTCAAGGCGGTGGAGGGCCGCCGCCGCCCGAAGCCGACCCAGGGCCTCTCGGGGCTCTTCCGGAAGCGGTGAACCACCCGCCCGCCGACCTTGACTGACCGGCGGATCCCGGGCCAGATCTCTCGAACGCCGCTTCACCTCGGGGAAGGCGAACCTCTTGCCGAAGCAGCACCTGCTCGTCGCCGACGCAGACCCGGAGTCGCTGCGCGTGCTCGAGGTGACCCTGCGCAACGCGGGGTTCACCGTCACGACCGCTGCGAGCGGGCCCGATGCGCTGCAGCGCTGCCGCGCGGCGCGCCCGGACCTCGTGCTCTGCGACGTGGAGCTGCCCGGGCTCGACGGGTTCGAGCTGTGCCGCGCGGTCCGCGGTGACGAGCGGTTCCGGGACACGCCCTTCATCCTGCTCACCCGCGAGCACGGTGTGGGGGACAAGCACCGCGGGCTCGAGCTCGGGGTCGAGGAGTTCCTCGACAAGCCCGTGTTCGTGCGCGAGGCCGTGGCCCGTGTGAAGCTCGCGCTCGACCGCCGCGCCAACGCGCTCCTCGCCGGCGACGGACGCCTCGCCACCTCCTCGGGCGACCTCGCCGGGCTCGGCGTCGTCGACCTCGTCCACGCGCTCGCGGCGGGGCACAAGACCGGCGTGGTGCGCGTCACGCGCGCCGGCGGCGGCGCCGGGACGATGCGCTTCCGCGAGGGGCGGCTCGTCGCGTGCGAGGCGGGGCGGCTCGCCGGCGAGGCCGCCTTTCACCGCCTGCTGCGCTGGCGCGACGGAGGCTTCTTCGTCGAGGCGGGCACGGACCCGAGCGGCGCCGGGCGCGAGCCGGGCGCGATCGCCTCGGGGACCCACGAGCTGCTGATGGAGGGCATGCGGCGGCTCGACGAGTGGGGCCGCGTCGTCGAGGGGCTCCCCCCGCTCGATCGCTCCTATCAGATCGACTACCGCTTGCTCTCCGACCGGCTCGCCGAGATCCCCGACGACGTGAACGGGCTCCTGAAGCTCGTCGACGGCCGCCGCACGCTCGAGGAGGTCATCGAGGCGGCGCCGGGCGGCGACGACCTCGCCGCGGCGACCGTGCTCTCGAAGCTGTACTTCGAGGGCATCATCGCGCCGGCCCCGCCCGCCGGGGCCAGGGGCGCCGCGCACGAGCCCGCGCGTCCGCGCACCGGCGCGACACCGTCGCCGGAGCGCGTGGACTGGTTCGCCGGACCGGTCGGCGCCGAGGCCGCACCGCGGGGTTCCCCGACGGCTGCCCCCGAAGACGCCCCGCCGCGCATCGTGCGGTTCCCGGCGAAGCCCCGCCCCGCCGCCGAGGCCACGCCTGCGCTGCCGGGCGTCGAGGCACCGCTCGCCCTCCCGCCTGCTGCCGAACCGGCGCCGGAAGCCGCCCCGCCGGGCGCCGTCCCGGGCGCCGGGGCGTCCGCCGCGCCCGACGCCGTCGCATCGCGCCCACCGCCCGCGTTCGCCGCGCGCGGACCTGCGCCGCGGTCGCGCGTCCGGAAGCTCGCGGTGGTGGCGCTCGCCGTCGCCGCGCTCGCCGCGGCAGCCTTCGGCCTCGCCCGCACCGCGCCGCCCGCGCCGCCTTCCGCCGCCGCCGAGCGCGCCCCCACCCGCGCCCCATGACGCGACGCGGTGGACGGTTGCCCTCGGCGCGGCTTATATCGCGTCGCGCGTGAAGGTCCTCGGCATCGAGACGAGCTGCGACGAGACGGCCGCGGCGGTGGTGGAGGACGGCCGCCGCGCGCTGTCGGACGTCGTCGCGACGCAGATCGAGCTTCACCGGAAGTGGGGCGGCGTCGTCCCGGAGCTCGCGAGCCGGAATCACGTCATGCAGATCATGCCGGTCGTGGACGAGGCGCTCGCGAAGGCGGGCGTCGCGCCCGAGGCGCTCGACGGCATCGCCGTGACGAGCGGGCCGGGCCTCGTCGGCGCGCTGCTCGTCGGCGTGCAGGTCGCGAAGGCGCTCGCGGCAGCGTGGCGGAAGCCGCTCGCGCGCGTGAACCACCTCGAGGGCCACCTCGTCGCGACCTTCCTCTCCGAGCGCGTCCCGGCGTTCCCCTTCCTCGGGCTCGTCGTCTCCGGCGGCCACACCTCGCTCTACGCCGCCGAGGCGTTCGGGCGGTACCGCCTCCTCGGCTCGACGCGCGACGACGCCGCGGGCGAGGCGTTCGACAAGGGCGCGAAGCTGCTCGGCCTGCCGTATCCGGGCGGCGTCGCCATCGATCGGCTCGCCAGGGCGGGCGACCCGCGGGCCGTGCGCTTCCCGCGAGCGATCGTGAAGGGCCGGGAGCTCGACTTCAGCTTCTCCGGGCTCAAGACCGCGCTCCTCCACCACGTGCGGAAGAGCGGCGTTCCGGAGGGCGACGGGCTCGCCGACCTGTGCGCGAGCTACCAGGAGGCGATCGTCGGCGCGCTCGTGCAGAAGCTCTTCCGTGCGGCGCGCACGTTCCAGTTCGACCGCATCGTGCTCTCCGGCGGCGTCGCGGCGAACAGCCGGCTCCGCGCGGCGGTGAGCGAGCGCGCCGGGGAGTACGAGGGCGTCGAGGTCTTCCTGCCGCCGCCCCGGCTCTGCACCGACAACGCCGCGATGATCGCCGTGGCGGGGACCGAGGCGCTCTTGCGAGGGGAGCGCGAGGGGCCGGCGCTCGCGGCCGACGCCGCGTGGCGGCTGTGACGGGCGTGCGGCGCGAGGGCGCGGCCGGCGCGACGGACGCGCGCTACCCGTCGCCGAGGGCGCTCCTCGAGAAGTACGCCCTCCGCGCGAAGAAGAGCTGGGGACAGAACTTCCTCGGCGACGAGGCGATCCTCGACCACATCGCGCGGCTCGCGGTGGAGACCGCGGGCGAGCGCGTCGTGGAGCTCGGCGCCGGCCTCGGCCACCTCACCGCCCGCCTCGCCGCGCTCGGCGCGGACGTCGTCGCCGTGGAGCGCGACCGCGACATGGCCGAGGTCCTCCGCGCCGAGCTGGGCGGCCGCGCCGCGCTGCTCGAGGCGGACGCGGCGCGGCTCGATTACGCGCGGCTCGCGCGCGAGTGGCCGGGGAGGGTGAGTCAGGACGGGAAGCTCGCGGTGGTCGGCAACCTCCCGTACCACCTCACGAGCCCGATCCTCTTCTCGCTGCTCGACCAGCCCGACACCGTGTCACGGGGCGTGTTCCTCCTGCAGCGCGAGGTGGCGGAGCGGCTCGCGGCGGCGCCGGGGACGAAGGAGTGGGGGCTCCTGTCCGTGCTGCTGCAGCACCGCGCCGACGTCAGCGTCGAGCTGCGCGTGCCGCGCGGCGCGTTCCTGCCGCCGCCGAAGGTGGAGAGCGCGGTGTTGCGGGTCGGGTTCCGGGCGCCGCGGGCCGCCGTCGTCGACGAGGCGCGGTTCCGGAGGCTCGTGAAGGCGGGGTTTGCGCAGCGCCGCAAGGTGCTGGCCAACGCCCTCGGGAGCGTCGGGGAGCCGGAGCGGGTGCAGGCGGCGCTCGCGGCGGCGGGGGTCGACCCGCGCAGGCGCGGGGAGACGCTGAGCGTCGAGGAATGGGCGGCGGTGGAGCGTGGGATGGGAGCGACCTAGCCCGCGCGAACTCGAAGCTGCGTGCTGCAGGGCGCCCGCCCGCTATCTCTGCCCGCCCACGCCCATCGGTCGAGCGGACGCCCACTGCCGAGCTGCTAGAGCCCCCGTGCCCGCGCCGTCGCGAGCAGGAGGTTCATGTTGCGCGCGCCGTTCTCGCCGAGGTACCGGCGGAAGCGCACCGGGTCGAGCTTCATGTCCCCGATCGTCCTCTCGACGATGCCGTCGTAGTCGCCGGCGCCGGGCTTCTTCAGCGCCAGCGCGATCTTGAGAATGGCGCGGTGGAACGCCGGATCGACCGCGTCCGACGCGACCTTCGCAGGCGCGGGCGTGGCGGTTGCCACCCCGTGCCGCGTCGCCGTCACCGCTCTACGCCCCGCCGCCATGTCCGGTCCGCCTTCCATGGTCACGGAACCGCGCCAATTGATGTACGTGACGTTATGTGACGTGTGATGCATTGTCAAGGCGTCCGGGCGTGACACCGTCACCCCCGTGTGGCATCGTCGCCGCCCTTCGATGGAGAGGGCGCGCTACATCGCGGTCGAGGGGCCCATCGGCGTCGGCAAGACCACGCTCGCCAACCTGCTCGTCGAGCGGCTGGGAGGGCGGTTCGTCCCCGAGTCGTTCGCGGACAACCCGTTCCTCGCGAGCTTCTACGAGGACCGGCAGAAGTACGCGTTCCAGACCCAGATCTTCTTCCTGCTCTCGCGCTTCCAGCAGCAGCAGAGCCTGTTCCAGCAGGATCTCTTCAACCAGGTCACGGTCGCCGACTACCTCTTCGCCAAGGACCGGATCTTCGCGTCGCTGAACCTCGATCCCAACGAGCTCGCGCTCTACGAGCAGGTGTACGCGCTCCTCGGTGGCCGGACGGTGAAGCCCGATCTCGTCGTCTACCTGCAGGCGCGCGTGGACGTGCTCGTCTCGCGCGTGCGCCGCCGCGGCCGCGAGATGGAGCGGCGCGTCGACGCCGACTACCTCGCCCGGCTCTCCACCGCCTACAACGACTTCTTCTTTCACTACGACGACGCGCCGCTCCTCGTCGTGAACACGAGCGACATCGACCTCGCCGGTTCCGCGGCCGACGCCGACGCGCTGCTCCACGTGATCCGCCGCCATCGCAAGGGGACGGCGCACTACAACCCCGACGGCGGGCGCTGACCGTCGCCCGGGTCCCCTGAGGGCGGCTTGGCGCGGGTGCGCCCCGCAGGGTAGATTGCTCACCTCCCAATGGGCGGGACCCGCGTGCGGGCCTGCACCGGAGGTCGCATGTCGAGTCAGCCGTCCAAGGCGCGCAAGCGCCTCACCGTCAATGACCTGCGCCGGATGAAGACCAGCGGCGAGAAGATCGCCATGGTCACCGCGTACGACGCGACCGTCGCCCGGCTCGTGGACGACGCAGGCGTCGACGCGGTCCTCGTCGGCGACTCGCTCGGCATGGTCGTGCAGGGGCACGACTCCACGCTCCCCGTGACGATCGAGCACATGCTCTACCACGCCGCCGCGGTGCGGCGCGGGATGAGCCGCTCGAGCGGGCGCGCGCACCTCACCGTCGACATGCCGTTCGGCAGCTACCAGGCGAGCGCGGACGAGGCGGTGAAGAACGCGATGCGCCTCGCCGCGGAGGGCGGCGCCGAGGCGGTGAAGCTCGAGGGCGGCGCCGAGTACGCCGAGGTCATCCGCCGCATCGTGCGCGCCGGGATCCCGGTGATGGGCCACATCGGCCTCACGCCGCAATCCGTCCACCGCATGGGCGGCTACATGGTGCAAGGCAAGGACACGGAGAAGGCGCACCGCCTCCTGCGCGACGCGCGTGCCCTCGAGGAAGCGGGCTGCTTCGCGCTCGTCCTCGAGTGCATCCCCTCCGAGCTCTCGCGCGTCATCACCGGCCAGCTCTCGATCCCGACGATCGGCATCGGTGCCGGGCCGCACTGCGACGGGCAGGTGCTCGTCGTGAACGACCTCCTCGGCCTCGACGCGGCGTTCAAGCCGAAGTTCGTGAAGCGCTACGCCGAGCTCGGCGGCAGCGTCGCCGGCGCGGTCGGCGCCTACGTGCGCGACGTGCACGAGAGCGCGTTCCCCGCCGAGGAGCACACGTTCCACTCCGCGACGCTGCGCCTCCTGCAGGTCGTCGACGAGGAGCGCGGCGACTCCGACGCGCTCGTCCTCGGCGCGCCGGTCTGACGCGCCGGGCGCGGGTCGAAGCAGCTCCCATGCCCGAGCTCATCCGAGATCCCCGCGAGTGGCAGCGGCGCTGCGCGGCCGCGCGCGACGGCGCGCGGTCGATCGCGCTCGTGCCCACGATGGGGTACCTGCACGACGGCCACCTCTCGCTCGCGCGCGAGGCGCGCCGCCGCGCCGACGCAGGGGGCCAGCGCGGGCTCGCGCTCGTCACGATCTTCGTGAACCCGACGCAGTTCGGGCCGAAGGAGGACCTCGCCCGCTACCCCCGCGACCTCGAGGGCGACCTCGCGAAGTGCGCCGCCGCGGGCGTCGACTGGGTGCTCGCGCCCGAGCCGGGCGACGTCTACGCGAAGGACCACGCCACCTGGATCGAGGTGGGGGGCGTCTCGGAGGGGCTCTGCGGCGCGCGGCGGCCGGGGCACTTCCGCGGCGTCGCCACCGTCGTCGCGAAGCTCTTCAACCTGACGCAGCCTCACGTGGCGCTCTTCGGCGAGAAGGACTGGCAGCAGCTGCAGGTCCTCCGCGCGATGGCGCGCGACCTCGACTTCGGCGTCGACGTCGTCGGGATGCCGATCGTCCGCGAGGCGGACGGGCTCGCGCTCTCCTCGCGGAACGCCTACCTCTCCGCGGAGGAGCGCGGCCGCGCGCTCGCCCTGTCGCGGGCGCTGCGCGCCGCGCAGGCGCGCGCCGGCGCGGGCGA
>JBJMQK010000608.1:0-3137 GCA_045802735.1 Anaeromyxobacteraceae bacterium
CGGCTACCTCGTCGCGACGCCCAGCGTCGGCGAGCCGCTGCGCGTGCCGTACGTCGGGTTCAAGGGTGACTACCAGTCGATCCAGATCCTGAACGAGGCGATCCTCGGCGGCGCGCCGCTGCTCCTCGACGGCGACCTGAACGACCTGGTCCCCGACCCCGAGCACCACGTCTTCTCGCTCCGGGGCTCGGACGTCCCGACGATCGTGTACCACCAGGACTTCCAGGCGCGGCGGCTCACGCTCGTGGTGGTCGAGGCCGCATCGGGCAAGACCGTCGGCCGGGCGCAGGAGGTCGAGTTCCTGCCGCGCAACTCCACGAGCACGAGCTTCTTCGCCGTGGCATGGGACGGCACGTTCATGCCCGGCAACGGAAACAGCTCGAAGGTGAAGGCCGCCCCGAACGGCACCTACAAGCTCGTGCTCTCGCTCGAGAAACCTCTCGCAGAGAAGAACAATTCGGCGCACGTCGAGACGTGGACGTCGCCGCCGGTCATCATCGCGCGCTGACGCGAGGGCGAAGGGGGTGGAGCACCCGGCCCGTCCGAACGCCGGGTGCTTCGCCTCACGCACACCTGCAGGTCCGGCCGTGGCCGTCGGGCACGGGCACCCCATCGACGTTCATGCGCCCGCACCCGCGCTGCACGAGGCCTGAGGCGCTCGAGGGACCCTGGCCGGCGACGAAAGGCGGGCGCGGGCGGGATGATCTAGCGGATAATGGCCGTGTTCGGGGTGCTAGCTCAATGGTAGAGCAGCGGCCTTTTAAGCCGTTGGTTCCGGGTTCGAGTCCCGGGCGCCCCACTCTCCCACTCCGCGTGTCCTCTCGGCCTTGTTGCGGCGGAGTGCGCCGACCTGGGATGTCAGTGCGCGTTCACGCGCCGCGCCGGGGTGGGCGCGACGGGCGCCGCGCCGCGTCCGGCGGCGATCACGCGGCTGCAGATCGGGTCGGGGGCCGCCGCGTCACCGGTCGCAAGGAACGCGCGGCAGCGGCATCCGCCGTGATCGATCGCGCGCCGATCGCAGCTCCGGCAGGGCTCCGGCATCCACGCGTCTCCACGGAAGGCGCGGAACGCCGGCGATTCTTCCCAGATCCAGCGCAGCGGACGGTCCCTGACCGACTCGAACGCGAGCGGCAGGCGGCGCGCATGGTGGCACGGCAGCGCGACGCCGTCGGGCGCGACGACGATGTACCGCCGCCCCCATCCGTCCATGCAGGGCGTCGGCGTATCCGTCTCCTCATCGGGCGCGACGAGCACGATCTCCATGCGCCCCGCGAGCCGCTGGCGCGCCGCGAGCGCCTGGGCCCGGACGCGCCGGAGCGCCTCCGGGGAAGGCCGGAGCTCGGCCCGGTTCGCGTGCGCGAAGCCGAGGTACTGGACGGTCGCGAGCTCGAGGCGATCCGCGCCGAGCCGCTCCGCGAGCGCGACCAGCGCCGGGACCTGGTCGACGTCGCGCCGGTGGAGGACGACATTCACGGTGAGCGGAAGGTCGCACGCCCTGACCCAGCCCGCGACCTCGAGCTTCCGCTCGTGCACCGCGACGCCCGCGATGTCGTCCCCGGACGCGTCGGCCCCCTGGAAGGAGAGCTGCACCGCATCGAGCCCCGCACCCGCCAGTCCGCGGAGCCTCTCGAGCGTGAGCGGGACGCCGCTCGTGATGAGGGTCGTGTACAGCTGGCGCGACCGCGCCGCTGCGACCACCTCCTCCAGGTCCGGGCGCAGGAGGGGCTCACCGCCCGTCAACAGCACCTGAAGGACGCCGAGCTCCTCCGCCTCGGCGAGGACGCGCGCCCACGTCGGGGCGTCGAGCTCTCTCGCCCGGCCGACGAGCTCGAGCGGGTTCGAGCAGTAGGCGCAGTGCAGCGGGCAGCGGTGCGTCAGCTCCGCCACGAGCGCCACCGGTCGCGCGCCGACCGCGCTCACCCGGCGTCCTCGACGACCCGGCGCTCCCGGAGCGCGGCGAGCAAGGTCTCGACGTCGCGCAGCAGCACGTCGCGCGCTGTATCGGGGTGGCTGGCCTGCAGCGCGTCGACGATCGCCGCCGTGTCGCGCGTCCCGTCGCACAGCCGCAGGATCTCGCTCGCCGACGGGGACAGCGCCAGCCCGCGCTCGGGGTAGAGCAGGACGTCGCCCCCGCCGCGCGCGTCGCGGCGAAGGCGTGCGCGCCGGGAAAGGCGCGGACGACCCGCCGCGTTCACGCGGCCTCCGGTCGCGGTCCGACGGACGCCTGCACGCAGTCGAGCAGGTGCCAGAGGATCTCGGTCTTCCGGACGAGCGCCGCGAGGCACGCGGCCTGCGCCTCTCGCGTGCGCGCCTCGCGCACGACGAAGGCGAGCGCCTCCTCGCCGTCCTTCGCCGCGCGCGGCACGCGCGAGCGGAAGTACGCGAGAGCGTCCGGCGTGACGAACGGATAGTGCCGCTCCCAGGCCGCGACGCGCGTCGACATGATCTCGGGCGAGAACATCTCGGTGAGCGACGAGGCGACCGCCTCGACGAGCGGGCGCGAGCGGACGAGCTCCACGTACGCGTCGCACGCGAAGCGGGTGCCGGGGAGCACCTCGCGGTGCGACCGCAGCGCGTCGCGTGAGAGTCCGACGGCGTCACCGAGCCTGAGCCAGAGCTCGATCCCTCCCTCGCCGTCAGCGTCGCCGTCGTGGTCGCGGATGCGGCGCAGCCAGGTGCGCCGGAACGCAGGGTCCTCGGACTTCGACACGATGATCGCGTCCTTCACCGGGATGCGCGTCTGATAATAGAACCGGTTCGCCACCCAGGCGCGGAGCTGCTCGTGCGTCAAGCGCCCCTCGTGCATGGCCCGGTGGAACGGGTGCTTGTCGTGGTAGCGCGGCGCGGCTTGCTCCCGGAGCCAGGCGATGAACGCGTCGGGCGCGAGCACCTCCGCATCGGGGCGCGCCGTCACGGCAGCACCTCCATCCCATCGAGCGCGACGTCCCAGCCGGCTGCGCGGACGCGCGCGCGCTCGGGCCCGCCCTCGTCGAGCATGGGGTTCGTGTTGTTGACGTGCACGAAGAGGCGCCGCCGCGCGCGGACGCGCCCGAGCAGCGCGAGGGTGCCGTCGGGGCCGCCGACCGGGACGTGCGCCATCGCGCGGGCCGTCGGCGCGCCCGGAGCGACGCGCTCGA
>JBJMQK010000679.1:0-4957 GCA_045802735.1 Anaeromyxobacteraceae bacterium
ACGGCGACGTGCCGCTCGCGGAGCGCCGCGCGCAGGCGCTCGCCATCGACCAGCCGCAGCTGCGGGAGCTGCTCGGCGAGGCCGAGCTGCGCGAGCTGCTCGACGCCGACGCGCTCGCGGAGCTCGAGGCGCGGCTCCAGCACGAGGAGCCGCAGCTCCGGGCGCGCAACACCGACGCCGTCGCGGACCTCCTGCTGCGCCTCGGCGATCTCTCTCGCGCCGAGGTGGCGGCGCGGTCCGCGTCGGCGGACGTGGCGGCGTCGCTCGATCGGCTCGTGGCGGAGCGCCGCGCCGTGCCGCTCCGGGTCGCCGGCGAGGAGCGCTTCATCGCGGTGGAGGACGCCGCGCGCTACCGCGACGCGCTCGGCGCGCCCTTGCCCCCGGGCATCCCCGAGGCGTTCCTCGGGCCGGTCGCCGACGCGCTCGACGGCCTCGCGCTGCGCTACGCGCGCCGCCACGCGCCCTTCACGTCGGGTGAGCTCGCCGCCCGCTTCGGGATCGCGCGTGCCGCGGCGGAGCGCGCGCTCTCGCGCCTGCTCGAGAAGGGGCGGCTCCTCGAGGGCGCCTTCCGGCCGCGCGGGGTCGAGCGCGAGTGGTGCGACCCGGACGTGCTCCGCGGGCTGCGGCGGCGGTCGCTCGCGCGCCTGCGCGAGGAGATCGAGCCCGTCGAGCCGCGCGTCTTCGCGCGCATGCTGTCGCGCTGGCATGGCGTGCCGCGCAAGGGGAGGGGGCTCGACGCGGTCCTCGACGCCGTCGAGAAGCTGCAGGGCGCGCCGCTCGCGGCCTCGCTCCTCGAGACGGAGATCCTCCCGGCGCGCGTGGACGGCTACCTGCGCGGCGACCTCGACGCGCTCGCCGCCGGGGGCGAGGTGCTGTGGGTGGGCCTCGAGCCGCTCGGAGAGCGCGACGGCCGCATCGCCCTCTACCTCGCCGATGCGCTGCCGCGGCTCCTCGCGCCTGTTCCCGTTCGCCCTGAGCGTAGCGCAGCGGAGTCGAAGGGAGAACGCGAGGCGCTCCCCGAGCGCGAGGCGCGCATCGTGGAGGCCCTCGCCTCGCGCGGCGCCTCCTTCTTCGCGGCGATCCACGAGGCGGTGGGCGGCGGGTTCGAGGGCCACACGGTCGACGCGCTGTGGAGCCTCGCCTGGCGCGGCCTCGTCACGAACGACACCTTCGGCGCGCTGCGCGCCTACACCGCGGCGGCGCCGCGCGAGGATCGCCGCCGCCGCGTCGCACGCGCGAGCCCCTACCGCTCGCGCCTCGCCGCGCCACCCTCGGCCGGCGGCCGCTGGGCCCTCGTGGAGGCGCGGCGCGACCTCGCCCGCGTGCCGCGCCCGACGCCGACCGAGTGGAGCGCGGCGACCGCGCAGCAGCTCCTCGTCCGCTACGGCCTCGTCACGCGCGGCGCCGCCGCGGCCGAGGCGCTCCCCGGCGGGTTCAGCGCCGTGTACGACGTGTACCGCCACCTCGAGGAGGCGGGGCGCATCCGGCGCGGGTACTTCGTGGGCGGCGTCGGCGCGATGCAGTTCGCCCAGCCCGGCGTGCTCGACCTGTTGCGCTCGCTGCGCGAGGTCCCCGAGGAGCCGGAGGTGGTGGTCCTCGCGGCGACGGACCCGGCGAACCCGTACGGCGCGCTGCTCGAGTGGCCGGCGCTGCCGGGCGCGGCGGACGGCAAGCGCCCGGCGCGGGCGGTGGGCGCCCAGGTCGTGCTCGTGAACGGCGAGCCGGCCGCGTGGATCGCGCGCGGAGGCCGCCAGCTCTTCGCCTGGCTCCCCGAGTTCGAGCCGGAGCGATCGACGTACGGTGAGGCCGCCGCGAGCGCGATCGCGGCGCTCGCGCGCGCGGCGGTCGCCCGGCGCGAGGCGACGCTCGTCGCCGAGGTGAACGGCGAGCCCGCGACGTCGCACGCCTTCGCCGGCTACCTCGTCCAGGCCGGCTTCGCCACCTCGACGCACGGCCTGCAGATGACCCGCCGGAGCGCCGCCGCCGCCGCGACGCTGCCGGCCGGCGCGGCGGGAGAGGACGCCGGGTGAGCGATGCCGGAATCGCGGTAACATGAGCGCTCGATGGCTCCGATCACGCTCCCACCACCGCCGCGGCGGGCACTCATCGTGGACGACAGCCCGGCCGCCCGCGCCGCCCTCGCGTCGGCGGTCGGTCACTACGGCTTCGCGGCCGAGGAGGTGGACAGCGGCGGCGACGCGCTGCGCCGCCTCCTCTACGAGGAGTTCGCGCTCGCGCTCGTCGACCTGCAGATGCCGGTCGTCGACGGCGTGCAGCTCCTGCGGCTCCTCCGGACCCGTGGCAGCCGCGTCCCGGTCATCCTCGTCAGCGCGACGCAGGACATGCACCTCGTCCGGCACACGGTGAAGCTCGGGGCCTCCGACTACCTCCCGAAGCCGTTCGACGTCGCGTCCGTGGGCGAGTCGCTCGGGCGCCTCTATGGCGTCTCCCCCGCGTCCCTGCTCGTCAGGCCGCCGGGATGATGTCGCTGCTCATTCAGGTGCTGTCGTCCGGGCGGTGAGACACCGCACCGCCCTCACGCCGGCGGCTGCGGCGCCGCCCCCCCCGACAGCTCCTCGCGCATCTCGTGCCAGGCGCCCCGCGCCTCGTCCACCGAGCCCTCGTCCTCGATCGTCGTCACGTCGCCCGGGTCGCGCTCCAGCACGACGGCCTTGAGGACGCGGCGCATGATCTTGCCGCTGCGGGTCTTCGGCAGCGACCGCACGAACTTCACGTCGGCGACGACCGCGACCGGCCCGAGCACGCGCGCGACCGTCGCGACGAGCTCGCGCCGCAGCGCCTCGGACGGCGCCTCGCCCTGCCTGAGCGCGACGAAGGCGCTGATCACCTCGCCGCGCAGGTCGTCGGGCTTCGCGGTGACGCCCGCCTCGGCGACCGCGGGGTGCGTGAGGAACGCGGTCTCGACCTCGATCGTCCCGAGGCGGTGGCCGGAGATCTTGATGATCTCGTCGGCGCGCCCGGCGAACCACACGTACCCGTCCTCGTCCACGTGCGCGGAGTCGCCGGTGTAGTAGACGCCGGGGAGCTTGCGCCAGTAGTCGGCGCCGTAGCGGCCGGGCTCACCCCACAGCGCCGGCGTGAGCCCGGGGAAGGGCCGCTTCAGGACCATGATGCCCTTCTCGCCCGGCGCGCACGGCGTCCCGTCCGCCGCGTTCACGACGGCGCAATCGACTCCGGGGAGCGGCATCGTCGCCGAGCCGGGCTTCGTGGGCAGCATCGCGAGCCCGTAGGGATTCCCGAACACCGGGCCGCCGGTCTCGGTCTGCCACATGTGGTCGATGACCGGCACGCGGTCGCGGAGCACGCGCTTCTGGAGCCACTCCCAGGCCGGCGCGTTCAGCACCTCGCCCGCGCAGAGCACGCGCTCGAGCGTGTCGTGGCGGAAGCGTCGCGACGGCTCCTCGCCGTAGCGCATCAGGAGCCGCACCGCGGTGGGCGAGGTGAAGAGCCCCGTCACGCCCAGCTCCTCGACGAGGCGCCAGAGCGTCTCCGGCCCGGGGTGGTCGAGCGCGCCCTCGTACGCGACGGTGGTGCAGCCGGCGATGAGCGGCGCGTAGACGATGTAGCTGTGGCCCACGATCCACCCGATGTCGGAGGTGGACCACCAGACGTCGGAGGCGCGGAGCCCGAAGCACCACTTCCCCATCGCGTGGACGTGGACCTGGTAACCGCCGTGGACGTGGACGGCGAGCTTCGGCTTCGCCGTCGTCCCCGAGGTCGCGAGGATGAAGGCGGGCTCGTTCGCCTCCATGGACTCGACGCCGTCCGGGTGCCCGGCGCCGCGCGCCAGGAACTCGCTCCAGTCGAGGTGCCGGCCGCCGTCGGCGGCGGGCGCGCCGCCGCCGCGGCGCAACACCACGACCTGCTCGACCTCGGCGCCGGCCGCGAGCGCCGCGTCGACGATGGGCATGAGCGGCGTCAGGTGGCCCTTCCGGTAGGTGACATCGGCGGTGAAGACGAGCTTCGAGCCGCTCGCGGCGATGCGGTCGCCGAGCGCCTTCGCGCCGAACCCGGCGAAGACGACGATGTGGATCGCGCCCACGCGCACCGCCGCCAGCATGAGGACGATCGCCTCGGGGCAGGTGGGCATGTACACGGTGATGCGGTCGCCCTTCCCGACGCCCAGGGCCCGCAGCGCGGCGGCGGCGCGGCGCACGTCGTGGAGGAGCTGACCGTACGTGAACACGCGCCGCTCGCCGCGCTCGTTCGCGTACACGAGCGCGGCGTGGCCGGCGCGCCCGTGCGCGACGTGGTGGTCGAGGGCGCTGTGGCAGAGGTTCGTGCGCGCGCCGGCGAACCAGCGGAACTGCGGGAAGTTCCACTCGAAGACCCGGTCCCAGGTGCGGAGCCACGGCAGGTCGGCCGCGGCCCTCGCCCAGAATGCGTCCGGGTCCTCCCGCGCCTCCTCGACGAGGCGGCGCACGACGGGGTTCACGAGGTCCATGGGCGCTCCCGTCGATCGGATCTCGGTCGCGCGCGAGGCGGCCGCCAGCCCCCGCGCGTGAGCGAGCGAGGCGAGGAGCGGCGCGCCCGCTCGCGCTCCCACGGCCGCCCGGAGACCGCCTCGCCTACGCGGCATCGCTCCCGTCGAGCGCTTCCGCGCCCAGGAGATGCCGCGCCGCGGCGACGCCTTCGTGCGTCCCCACGAGCGCGAGAAGGTCGCCGGCCAGGAGGACCTCACCCGCGCCGGGCACGACCACGGCGCCGCGGCCGCGCGCGATCGCGAGGACGGTCGCGCCGGTCGCGCCGCGGATGGCGAGCTGCGACAGGGTGTTGCCCACGGCGGGGCTGCCTGGCGGGACGCGGACCGCGATCGGCTCGCCGAGCCCGGGGAACAGGTTCCTGAACGCGGCGAGCGCGTCGGGCGGTGCGCTCGCATGCGGCGCTGCGACGCCCTTTGCGAGCGCCTCCACGAGGACCAGGGCACCGGCGCGGA
>JBJMQK010000695.1:0-2533 GCA_045802735.1 Anaeromyxobacteraceae bacterium
GATTTCGCCAGTACGTGGCGCTGCTCAGTCGTGCTGACGCTTGCGATGGGGGGTCTCGGGGGGAGAGTTTCTCCCCCCGGGATGAGGCGCCGTCAGGCGCCGGATCTCGATCATGGCGGCGGAAGTGACCGTCGGGCTCAGCTCGACCGGGCGCCGCCATGAGGGCCGGGAAAATATGCGCGCCGTTGCGGGCGCGTCAAGCGCGTGTTAGCGAACGCGCGTGACCCGGAAGGCTCCCGCGCGCGCGGAGAGGCTCGCGCGCCTCGGCGGTCTCTACGCGATCGTGGGCGACGATGATCCGGTCGCGCGGGCCGCCGCCGCGGTCGACGGCGGCGCGCGCGTCGTGCAGGTGCGGATGAAGCGCACGCCCGCCGGCGCAGTGCTCGAGGCCGCGCGGCGTATTGTCGAGCTCGCGCATGGGCGCGCGGAGCTCTCGCATGGGCGCGCGGCGCTCGCGCGCGAGCGCGCGCTCGTCCTCGTGAACGACCGCCCCGACATCGCGGTGCTCGCCGGCGCCGACGGCGTCCACCTCGGCGACGAGGACCTGCCGCCGGCCGAGGCGCGCGCCATCGTGGGGCCGGACCTCCTCGTGGGCCGCACCTGCCGCAGCGCGAAGGACGCGCTCGCAGCGCTCGCCGACGGCGCCGATCACCTCGGCTACGGCCCCGTCTTCGCGAGCCTCACGAAGCCGCTCGCGGTCGGCCCGTTCGGCCTCGCCGCGCTCGCCGAGGTGTGCGCGGCCGTGCCGGCGCCGGTCGTCGCGATCTCCGGGATCACGCTCGCGAACATCGCCGACGTCGCGCGGGCGGGCGCCGCCGCGGCGGCGGTGATCGGCGACCTCTTCGACGCAGGCGACCCGCGCGCGCGCGCCAGCGCGCTCGCGGCGGCGTTCGAGGTCGGCCGCGCCGGGCGCCCGGGGCGCGCGCCGTGAAGCGCCCGCGCATCGGCGTCACGCTCGACCTCGACGACGCGTCGGGCGAGTACCGGCTCGCGCGCGCCTACGCCGACGCGGTGCTCGCCGCGGGCGGGCTGCCCGTGCCCTTGCTGCACGTGGACGGTCCGGCGGCGGGCGCGTACCTCGCGCTGTGCCAGGGGCTCGTCATCACCGGAGGCGCCTTCGACATCGCGCCGGAGCGCTACGGCGAGTCGCGGCGCCCGCGCTGTGGCCCTGCGAGGCCGGAGCGCACCGCCTCCGAGTGGGCGCTCTGCGAGGCGGCGCTCGCCGGGCGCGTGCCGCTCCTCGGCATCTGCGGCGGCATGCAGCTCATGAACGTCGTCCGCGGCGGGACGCTGCACCAGGACCTCGCCGACGACCTCGGTATCACGGGCCACGAGCAGCCCCCGCCGAAGGACGTGCCGACGCACCCGGCGCAGGTCGCGGCGGGGTCCGTCCTGGCGCGGCTCGTCGGCGCAGGTTCGCTGCTGGTCAACTCGACGCACCACCAGGCGGTGCGCGACGCCGGCGCGGGCGTCCTCGTCTCGGCGCGCGCGCCGGACGGCGTCGTCGAGGCCATCGAGCTCCCCGACCACGCCTTCGCGCTGGGCGTGCAGTGGCACCCCGAGCGCGCGCTCCGCCACGACGCGCGCCACGCGGCGCTGTTCCGCGGGCTCGTCGAGGCGGCGCGGGACCTCGCCCGGTGACGGCGCCGCGCGTGCTCGTCGCCGCCGGCCTCGACCCGACGGGCGGCGCCGGGCTCGTCGCCGACGTGGAGGCGCTCGTCGCGGTCGGTGCGCGCGCGATGGCGGTCGCGACGGCGCTCACGCTGCAGGGCCCGCGCGGCGCCGCCGGATGGGAGGTGGTGCCGCCGCGCTTCCTCGCGCGCCAGGTGGAGGAGCTGCTCCGCGGGCGCGGCGAGCGGCCGCGGGCGCTCAAGACCGGGATGCTCGGCGGCGCCTCGACGGCCGCCCACCTCGCGCGCCTCTTCTCGCGCCGCGGCCTCGCCGGGCTGCCGCTCGTCGTCGATCCGGTGCTCGCCGCGTCCTCGGGGCTCTCGCTCCTCGGGCACGGCCACCGGCGCTCGCCGGCGGTGGTCCTCGCGCCGCTCCTCGCCCGCGCGACGCTCGTGACGCCGAACCTGCCCGAGCTGGCCCTGCTCGCCGGCGCCCCGGGCGGGAAGGGCGCGGAGCTTCGGGGCGACGACGACGCGGTCGAGGCGGCGCGGCGGCTCCCGTGCGAGGCGGTGCTCGTGAAGGGCGGCCACCGCGAGGGCGCGCCGGTGGACCTCCTCGTCCGAGGGAAGAGCGTCGTGCGCTTCACCGGCCGCCGCCGCCCCGGGACGGCGCGCGGGACCGGCTGCCGCCTCGCGAGCGCCATCGCCGGCCTCCTCGCCGCGGGCGCGCCGCTCGAGGAGGCGGTGCGCGGCGCGAAGCGCGTCGTGGAGCGCTACCTCGACGCGCGCTGAAGGCCCTTCGATTCCGCTCGCTCAGGCCATCACTCGAGCCCGAGCGCGAAGCGCAACTCGCTCCCCATGTTGTCGTCGGTGACGGGCTCCACCCCCGCCGTCCGGGCGAGGAGCGCCGGGCAGCGCTCGAG
>JBJMQK010000002.1:0-7706 GCA_045802735.1 Anaeromyxobacteraceae bacterium
ATGCCGTTCGACCTCATCCCGGACTTCATCCCCGTCCTCGGGTACGCCGACGATGCGATCCTCGCGGTCCTCGTGCTCCGGTCCGTCGTGCGCCGCGCTGGACCCGCGGCCATCCGCCGGAACTGGCCAGGGTCCGAGGACGGGCTCGCGGCGCTCGCGCGCGCGGCGGGGCTGGCGCTGCGCGATCGGGCCTGAACCTCGCCGGCGGACGGCCGTCACGAGAGCGGACCGCCGAAGAGGGCCGGCAGGAACGCGCGCACGAGGCCGAGGGCGCCGCCCGCGAGCACCACGACCACCACGTTGAGCCGCCACTTCCAGAAGGTGAGGACGAGGAACGCGGCGAGGCCGAGCGCGAGCGTCACCGCATCGACGCGCCCGTCTCGCATGAACGCCACCCGGGCGAGCGGGATCGCGATCGAGAACATGAGGCCGACGACGCCGGAGGTGATCCCGCGCAGGAACTCCTTCAGCCCCGGGCGCGAGGTGAGCCAGTTCATGGAGGGCGCGGCGGCGAGCACGAAGACGAACGACGGCAGGAACAGCCAGAAGGTCGCTGCGGTCGCCCCGAGCCACGGCGCGCCGGCGCCGTTCCCGGCGAGGAAGCCGACGAAGATGCCGATCGAGATGAGCGGTCCGGGCGTCGTCTCGCCGAGCGCCAGCGCGTCGATCATCTGCCGGTCGCTCATCCACCCGTACGTCGCGACCGCGCCCTCGCGGATGTAGGGCAGCACCGCGTAGGCGCCGCCGAACGAGAAGAGCCCGACCTTGAGGAAGAACCAGGAGACCTCCAGCGCGCGGCTCGCCGCCGGGGCCACCGCCTCGGCGCGGCCGGCGAAGGCGAGCGTCGCGGCGGCGGCGGTCGCGCCCACGGCGCCGCGCGCGCGCCGCCACGCCACGAAGGCGAGGCCGCACCCGATGAGCACGGCGGGGAACGGCAGCCGGACGAGGAAGAAGGCGACGAACGCGACGGCGGCGAGCGCGATCGCGGCGGGCCCCTTCAGCGCCGCGCGCGAGATCCGCACCAGCGCCGCGAGGAGCAGCGCGAGCCCCACCGGGCGGAAGCCCCACAGCACCCCCAGCACCTCGGGCGTCTTCCCGTATTGAACGTAGATCCAGGCGAGCGCCGTGAGCGTGACGTAGCCCGGCAGGATGAACAGCGCGCCGGCGAGGAGCCCGGCCCGGTAGCCCCCCTTGCGCCAGCCGATGTAGATGGCGAGCTGGAGCGCCTCCGGGCCGGGCAACAGGTGGCAGAAGTTGAGCGCGCGGACGAACTCGTCCTCGGTGAGCCAGCGCCGGCGCTCGACCACCTCGAGGTGCATGAGGCCGATCTGGCCGATGGGGCCGCCGAAGGCGAGCCAGCCGAGCTTCAGGAAATAGGAGAAGATCTCCCGCATCGGGAGCCGGCCGTCGCCGCGCGCCTGCTCAGCGTCCATCCCGGCCCCCTCGTCGCCGCGGCGCCTACCCGCCGCCGCGGCGGGTGTACGCGTCGAAGTAGGCGAGGAACGCCTCGCGCGCCGCCGCATCGAGCCCGAGGAAGCGGAAGCGCACGTCGAGCACCGGCAAGGCGAGCAGCGCGAGGCGGCGCGGCGCGCGCTCGGTGAGCGAGATCTCGACGCGCCCGCCCTCGACGAACACCGTCACCTCGTCGCCGGCGACGCGGAGCCGCGCGCCGCGCGTGGCGCCGGTGAGCCAGCGCGTGAAGTCGGCGCGGGTGCACCCCATCTCGCGCTCGAGCACGGGAGGGACCGGCACGCCGAGCTAGCCTCCCGCGACCATCGGCCAGATCGCGAGCGCGTCGCCGGGCTGCAGGAGGTGCCGCGGCCGGTCCTCGGGCGCGACGAAGCGGCCGTTCACGAGGACGAGGTGCACCTGCTCCTTCGGGAGCTTGAACCGCTCGATCACGTCCTGCACCGCCGTCCCGTCCCCGACCTCCACGGGGACCTGGTGGCCGGCGCGCTGCCGCCCGTCCGGATCTCGCGGCAGGTACTCGGCGAACATCGCGAACAGCTTCAGCGTGATCTGCACCCGGACCCTCAGGCGCCCGGCCACGCCCAGCGATCCTGCGCCTGGGCGGAGGCGAGGTAGGCCTCGGGGAGGAGGGTCGGGTCGCGCAGCAGCTTGTCCTTCCACGCGCCGAGCTGGATGCGCTGCTCGACGAGCCCGCGCAGGACGCCCACGTGCTCGGTGAGCCCGATCGCGTTCGCGCCGACCAGGATGTCGTCCTCGAACTCGAGCCGCAGGTAGCGGTACCCCTCCGCGTCCGCGAGCTCGACGCTCTCGCCTCCGGCGACGCCCTGCCACTGCCCGAACGAGCAGGAGATGAGCCCCATCGTGTCGAGCACGTTGATGTACGTGACCGCTGGTTGCCGCGCCTCGCGCCCGACCATGTTCTTCGCGGCGCAGGCGGCCTGCTCGACGGCGTTCGGCTGGATCGCGCTCACCATCCAGGTGTCGGTGATGGCGTCGTACGCCTCGGCGCAGTCGCCCGCGGCGTAGATGCCGGGCACGTGCGTCTGCAGGCGGTCGTCGGTGACCACGCCGCGGCGGCAGTCGATCCCCGAGCCGCGCAGGAAGCCGATGTTGGGCTGGACGCCCGTCGCGGAGATGACGAGGTCCACCGGGAGGCGCTCGCCGCCGGAGAGCCACACCTCGAGCCGCGCCTGCGGGCCGCCCTCGACGATCTTCTCGACGCGCGTGGAGGTGTAGACCTTCACGCCCTTCGACTCCACCCAGCGCTTGATCATCCCGCCCGCGCCCTGGCCCATCATGCGCGGCACCATGCGGTCGCCCATCTCCACGACGGAGAGCTGGACGCCGCGCGCCGCCAGCGACTCCAGGATGATGCAGCCGATGAACCCGGCGCCCATCTGCAGCACCCGCGACCCGGGGGTGGCGAGCGCGGCGATGTGTCGCGCGTCCTCGAGGGTCCAGCACGGGTGGACGCCCCGCAGCTCGATCCCCGGGATCGGCGGGCGCATCGGCTTCGAGCCCGTCGCGATGAGCAGCCGGTCGAACGGGATCGACGTGCCGTCCTCGAGGAAGACCAGGCGGTCCTTCGCGCTCACCGCCCGCGCGCGCACCGTCCGCATGCGGATGCCGAGGCGCTCGAAGTGGCCCGGCGTCTTGCGGAGGTACGTCCCCGTCTCGTCGCACTTGCCCATGAGCAGGTACGGGATCGCCATGCGCGAGTAGGGCGGTATCGGCTCGTCCCCGAGGACGAGGACGTCGTCCGCCGGCGCGTACTGCTTGATGACCTCGGCGGCGACGACGCCCGCGGGCCCGTTTCCCAGGATGACATGCTTGGTCACAGCAGCGTCCAGTTCATGCGATCCTCCAGCGTCACTGCCGCTGCCGTGACAGAGATCCGGCGTCTATCGGCGCCTCGGTCCGGGGGGAGAACTCTCCCCCCGAGACCCCCCATCGCGAGCGTCATCTCAATCGAGCACCGCCGCTCACAGATCGAGGCGCTCGCGCGTCTCGGGCTTGAGCCGCCCCTCCTCGTCCCAGCCGCGCAGCGCGTAGTACTCCGGGAGCATCTTCGCGAGCCCGTTCACGAGCCCCTTCGCCGGACCGGTCTTGGCCGGCTCGGTGAGGAGGCGCTTCGGGAGCGTGTCGTCACGTTTCGTGAACCCCGCGCGGTTGTTGAAGTCGCGCTCCAGGTTCCAGATGCGCTCGCCGATGAGGCCCAGCTCCTCGAGCGTGAACTCCTCCGAGCACGCCGCCGCGAGCTGCGGCTGCAGGTCGGCCATCGTCCAGGCGAACGTCGTGAAGGCGCAGACGCCCGCCGAGTCGAACACCGCGGCGCCGTCCTGGCACGCCTTCACCAGCGCCGGCTTGCCGTCGGTGGTGAGGGGGTCCGTCTTCACGGGGATGCCGAGCACCTCCGAGGCGACCGTGTAGCCGCGCAGGTGGCACGCGCCGCGGTTCGAGGTCGCGTAGCCGAGCCCCATGCCCTGGATGCCGCGCGAGTCGTAGGCCGGGAACTCCTGTCCCTTCACGCTCATCGAGAGGTCGGGGTGGCCGTACTTCGCGGTGAGGCGGCTCGAGCCGAGCGCGACGTCCTTTCCGAAGCCCTCGCCCTTCGCCGCGAGCTCGGTGAGGCGCGTGAGCGCCTGCGCCGACCCGAACGGCGCCTCCATCCCGATCTGCTCCTTCGTGAGCACGCCCATCTCGTACAGCTCCATCACCGCGCCCATGGTGGCGCCGAGCGAGATCGGGTCCATGCCCTGCTCGTTGCAGATGAAGTTCGCGAAGGTGAGCGCGTCGAGGTCCTTCACCCCGGTCGCGGCGCCGAGCGCCCACGCCGCCTCGTACTCGAGCCCGCCGCTCGCGCCCATGTACTGGGGACGGTTCTGGATCGTGTAGTGCTGCTCGTCGATGCGCGAGATGCGGCCGCACGCGATGGTGCAGCCGAAGCACGCCTGGTTCGTGACGAGGTTCGGCTTCCCGTCGGTGGGCCGCGGCTCGTGCATCGCCTCGCCCGAGATCGCCTTCGCGCCCTCGAACTGCACGTCGCGGTGGTTGTGCGTCGGCAGCGAGCCGATCTCGTTGATGACGTTCATGAGCACCTGGGTGCCGTACTTCGGCAGGCCCTGGCCCGTGACGGCGTTGTCGGCGAGAACCTTCTTCGCCGCCGTCGTCGCGCGCATGAACTCCTTGAAGTCGCGGATGTTGCCGACGCCCTTCGTGCCGCGGACCGCGACGGCCTTGAGGTTCTTCGAGCCCATCACCGCGCCGACCCCGGAGCGGCCCGCGGCGCGGTGGAGGTCGTTCACGATGGCGGCGTAGAGGCAGCCGGTCTCGCCGGCGCGCCCGATACAGGAGACGCGGATCTGCGGATCCTGGTGCGCCTTGCGGATCGCGGGCTCGGTCTCCCAGACCGACTTGCCCCACAGCCACTCCGCGTCGAGGAGCTTGACCGCGTCATCCTCGATGTAGAGGTAGACCGGCTTCGGCGAGCGGCCCTCGAAGATGATCATGTCCCAGCCGGCGTTCTTCAGCTCCGCGCCCCAGTAGCCGCCGGAGTTGGAGCAGGCGATGGCGCCGGTGAGCGCGCCCTTCGTGATGACGGAGTAGCGCCCGCCGGTGGACGCCATCGTGCCGGTGAGCGGCCCGGTCGCCCAGATCATCGGGTTCTCGGGCGCGAGCGGGTCGACCTTCGGGTCCACCTCCTCGGTGAAGTACTTCGTGGCGAGGCCGCGCTGCCCCACGTAGGCGCGCGCCCACTCCATGTTGAGCGGCTCCGGCGTGCAGGTGCCGGCGGTCAGATCGACGCGGAGGATCTTGCGAGTCCAGCCCATGATGGCCTCCCTTCACGCGGTAGGTTGATCGCCGAGCTTCTCGGCCCAGCGCTTCATGCGCTCGAGCCCGGTCCAGTCGGCGTCCACGTAGGTGATCGCGGCCGTCGGGCACGCCGCGACGCAGGCCGGGTTGCCGAAGCACAGGTCGCACTTCTGCGCCTTGCCCGTGCTCTGCACGTAGTTGATGGTGCCGAAGGGGCAGGCGATCGTGCACACCTTGCAGCCGACGCACACCGGCTCGAGCACGATCTTGGCGCCCGTCGCGGGGTCGAGCTTGATCGCCTCGACGGGGCAGGCGCGCATGCACCACGCCTCGTCACATTGCGTGCAGGTGTACGGGACCTTCTTCCCGGAGTTGTGGAACTCGAACACCTTGATGCGCGACTTCGACGGGTTGAAGACGCCGTAGTTCTCGTAGCTGCACGCGAGCTCGCATTGCCTGCAACCGGTGCACTTCTCGGGGTCGATGTGCAGCGACTTCTGCATTGACGCCTCCTGGTGGTCCGTTGGCGTATACGACAGGGGCGCGGGGCGACGCACCGCCCCGAATGGTGCGTCCGCCGCCGACGCAGCGCGCCAAACGCGGCGCGGCGCGCTTCGACCACGGCCACTGCGCGGGCCTACGCTCGGCGCGAACGGAACCCGCTCACGGCGCGAAGCCCAGGCGGCCGAGCTCCTCCCGCACCGAGGCGTCCTGGAGCAGCTCGATGAAGCGCCGCACCGGACCACGCGCCAGGCGCTCGCGCGGCACGACGAAGTCGTAGTGCTCGTCGGCGAGCGGCAGGAAGCCGAGCCCATAGGCGACCGCCACCGGGGCGATCGCGACGCCCCAGTCGGCGCGGCCCTGCGCGATCGCCGCCGCGACGGCATTGTGCGTCCGCGCCTGGTTCGTGTAGCCCGCCGGGCGCAGCGGGCCGAGCAGGCGGTCGACCACGAGGCGCGTGCCGCTGCCCGGGTTCCGGTTCACCATCAGGCAACCGGATGCCTCCGCGGCGAGCGCGGCCGCCTCGGCGGCGGAGCGCCCCTCGAAGCGCGCGTCCCCGTGCCGGTAGACGAGCCCCTGCGCGCGGCGGTAGCCGGGCACGAGCTCGAGCGCGTCGGTGAGGAAGGGCCGGTTGTAGCTGCCGGTCCGGGCGTCGAGCAGGTGCACGCCGGCGACGTCGCACTCGCCGCGCTTCGCCGCGGCGAGCCCGCCGGTGCTCCCGACGTTCATGGCCTTCACGGCGAGGCCCTCGCGCGCGAGCCGGCCGACGAGGACGTCGAGCCCGACGCAGTGGCTCCCGATGACGACGAGGTCGGCGGGCCGGTGCAGCCCCCCGATCATCGTCACCTGCACCGGCGTGCCGGCGGGGACCGACTCCGCCTGGGCGTTCACGGTGAGGAACCCGTCGGCCTGCCCGAAGGCGGTCACCGCCCCCGAGCTCTTGCCGGTGGGGTACGCGGAGAGCCCGCCCGCCGGCGCCTCGACGAGCGACACCATCACGTACTCGGTGCGCCCGCGCTGCGAGGAGACGCGCGTCGAGAGCACGGCGGGGAGCGTCTCGCGCCGCTCCGGCGGGAGCCCGGCGAACGCGCGCAGCACCGGCGCCACGAACTCGTGGAAGGTGAAGATGGCCGAGGTGGGGAAGCCGGGGAGGATGACGACCGGCTTCCCGCCGGTGACCGCGAGGCAGATGGGCTTCCCCGGCTTCAGCGCCACGCCGTGCACGACGATGCCGGGATCGCCGAGGCGCGCGACGACGCGCGAGGCCACGTCGCCCGCGCCCTTGGACGTCCCGCCGGAGAGGAGCACGAGGTCGTGCGCCAGCGCCTCGTCCAGCATGGCCGAGAGCGCCGCCTCGTCGTCGGGCGCGATGCCGAGCACGACCGGCGCGCCGCCCAGCTCCTCCACCGCGGCGGAGAGGATCGCCGCGTTCGAGTCGTAGACGCCGCCCGGCGGCAAGGGCCGCCCCGGGGCGACCACCTCGTCGCCCGTCGAGAAGATCGCGACCCTCGGCCTGCGCCAGACGACGACCTCGGCGAGCCCCACGGCCGCGAGGGAGCCGATCTCGCGCGAGGTGAGGACCTGCCCCGCGCGCAGCACGGTCTCGCCGCGGGCGATGTCGCTCCCCGCCGCGCCCACCGACTCGCCCGGCGCGACCGGGCGCTGCACCAGCACCTCCTGGCCGCCGGCCGCCTCGCGCGCCTCGGTGTACTCGACCATGACCACCGCGTCGGCGCCGCGCGGCAGCATCCCGCCGGTCGCGATGATCGTCGCGGTCCCCGGCTCGACCGCACCGCGCGGCTCGACGCCGGGGGTGAGGATCTCGGGGTTGAGGCGCAGCGCGCGCGGGCGCTCCTCCGACGCGCCGGCCACGTCCGCGGCGCGCACCGCGAACCCGTCCATCGCCGTGCGGTCGAACGGCG
>JBJMQK010000136.1:0-4509 GCA_045802735.1 Anaeromyxobacteraceae bacterium
GCGCGCCTCGGGCGGGCTCACGCGCGCCGCGGGTGCCGCGGCGCGTGAGCCGGCGGCGGTGCTCCAAGACGCGGTGACGGTGGCGCTGTCGCTCCCCGCGCCGGGGCGCCTCCTCGCGGTGCTTGCAGCGGCGTGCACCGGCGATCCCCACGCGCTCGACGCGGGGACGCCGCTCGGCGGGCTGGTGCTGCGCGCGGCGGCCGCCCTCGCGGGCTGGGAGCGGGTCCCGTCGGGCGCGTCGGAGCGGCGCCGGCTGTGGAGGGAGGTCGGCGTCGACTGCGACGCGCTCTCCGCGGAGGTGCTCGTCGTGGGCCTGCGGCCCGCCGGCGCGTCGCTCCTCGCCCGACACCTCCGCGAGGCGGCGGACGCGGGCGAGCCGCGCCGGGTGACGCTGCGCGAGCTCGCGCGCGCAGGGGTCGCCGTGGCGCCGGGGACCGTCGTCTCCGTCTGCGAGAACCCCGCCGTGGTCGCCGCGGCGGCCGAGGTGCACGGCGGCCGCTGCGGCGCGCTCGTCTGCGTCGAGGGCGTGCCCTCCACGGCGGCGATGGAGCTCGTCCGCGCGCTCGCCGCCTGTGGGGCCGCGCTGCGCGTCCACGCCGACCTCGACTGGGCTGGCTTGCGCATCGCGCGCCAGGTGATCGACGCAACCGGCGGCGCGCCGTGGCGCTTCGACGCTCGGGCGTACGTCGACGCGGTCGCGCGCGTGCCGCGCGCCCCGCGGCTCCTCGGCGGGAGGGTCGACTCGCCGTGGGACCCCGGCCTCGCGGCTGCGATGGCGGAGCACGGCGTCGCGATCCCGGAGGAGCAGGTCCTCCCCGAGCTGCTCGGCGACCTCGCGGCGTGAGTTGATCTCGAACGACGATACGGAGTGTGACGATGACGGAGACTGCCGCTCGCCGTGCCCTTCTCGATGACCCGACGGCCAGCGCCGCGTACGGCGCCACTGCCGAGGAAGGCCTCCTGGACGAACGCGCCACCGACGAACGGGGACGGCTCTCGGTCGCAGACGAGACCGCCTCGCCGCGCGACGTCGAGCGCCTCCGGCGCGAGTCGCGCGGCGCTTCGGAGCTGTTCGAGATCCGGCGACGTTCCGGCGGGCGGCCGCGCCTCCTCGGGGACTACGAGGTCGCCTCGCCCTCGTCGCGCGCCTACCTCGTCACGCTGCGCTCGCTCGAGTCCGCGCACAACGGCTGCAACTGCCCCGACTTCGCGACGAACCTGCTCGGCACCTGCAAGCACGTCGAGGCGGTGCTGCACCACCTGCGCGCCGACGCCCCGCGGCGCTGGAAGCGGGCCGCCGCCGAGGCCGCCCAGGCGAGTTACCTCCACCTCGTGTTCGAGCCCAGCGAGTCCGTGGGCCTTCGCCTCGGGAGCGCGGCGCGACCCGCGGAGCGGCGCCTCGCCGCGAGGTTCTTCGGTCCCCACGGGCGGCTCCGCGGTCCGCTCGCCGATCTCTGGCCCGAGCTCTCCCGCGCCGCGGTGGAGAGCGGCGTCGAGGTTCCCCCCGAGGTGGTCCGGCTCGGCGAGCGCGCGGCCGAAGCCGAGCGGCTCGAGCGCCGCCGCCGCGCCGTCGAGGCAGAGGTGCTCGCGGCGGGCGCGGATCAGGCCGGGCTGCGGAGGAAGCTCTATCCCTACCAGGTCGAGGGCGTCGCGTTCCTCGCCTCGCGCGGCAGGGCGCTCCTCGCCGACGAGATGGGGCTCGGGAAGACCGCGCAGGCGATCGCGGCGATGACCCTGCTCGCCCGGCGCGGGGAGGTCCGGCGGACGCTCGTCGTCTGCCCCGCGTCGCTGAAGCACCAGTGGCTGCGGGAAATCCAGCAGTTCACCGGGGTCGGCGCGGAGGACGTCTCGGTGGTCGCCGGCCCCCGCGAGGCCCGGCAGGCCGCCTACGCCGAGGCGCCGCCGGTGCTCATCACGAGCTACGAGCTCGCCCGCGCCGACGAGCGCGAGCTCGCCGACCTGGCGCCGGACCTGCTCGTGCTCGACGAGGCGCAGCGGCTCAAGAACTGGCGCACCCGCACTGCCTCGGTCGTGAAGGGACTGCGGAGCCGGTTCGCCTTCGTCTTGACCGGAACGCCGCTCGAGAACCGCCTCGACGACCTCTACAGCCTGATGCAGGTCGTCGACCCGCACCGCTTCGGCCCGCTCTGGCGGTTCAACGAGGAGTTCACGACGCTCGACCGGACCGGACGGCCCACCGGGTACCGCAACCTCGATCGCCTGCGGGAGCGGATCGCGCCGGTCATGCTCCGGCGCCGCAAGGAGGAGGTGCTGAAGGACCTCCCGGACCGCCTCGTGTCGCGCCTCACCGTGCCGATGACGCCGCAGCAGGCGGCACTCCACGCCGACGCGGAGGGCAGCGCCGCGCGGCTGCTCGCGATCCTGAAGCGGCGGCCGCTCTCGCCCATCGAGGAGCAGCGGCTCATGCGCGCCTTCCAGCGGATGCGCATGGCGTGCGACGCCGCCGGGCTCGTGGACCACAAGACGAAGGGCGCGCCCAAGCTCGACGAGCTGGAACGGCTCCTCGAGGAGATCTGCCTCGGGGTCGGTCGCAAGGTGGTGATCTTCTCCGAGTGGGAGCGGATGCAGGCGATGGCCGCCGCCGTCTGTGAGCGGCTCGGCATCGGCCACGTCCGGCTCCACGGCGGCGTGCCGTCGAGCGCGCGCGGCCGGCTCATCGAGCGGTTCCGCGAGGACCCGAGCTGCCAGGTCTTCCTCTCGACCGACGCGGGCGGCGTGGGGCTCAACCTCCAGGTGGCGAGCCACGTCGTGAACCTCGATCTGCCCTGGAATCCCGCCGTGCTGGCGCAGCGGATCGCACGCGTCCACCGGCTCGGCCAGCGCGAGGCGGTGAACGTCGTCCTGCTCGTCTCCGAGGGGAGCTTCGAGGAGCGCATGGAGGCGACGCTCGACGGCAAGCGCGCGCTCTTCGCCGCCGCCGTGGGCGACGACCAGGGCACGGTCGAGCTGGAGCGATCGTCGCTGGCGCGCCGGCTCGCGACGCTCCTGTCGGTCGACGACGCCGCCACCCCGGGAGCGCCGCCGAGGGCGTCGGCCACGGCCGATCCGGTGGCAGAGCTGCGCAGGCGCGTGGGCGGCGCGCTCGAGCAGGTGGTCCGCCTCGCCGACGGACGGCTCGTCGGGATCGTGCGCGGCGAGGCGCCGCCCGAAGCCGTGGACGGCGCCGGCCTCCTGTCCGCGCGCGCGGCCGAGGCGCTCCGGCCGCTCGGGGCCGCATCGCCGCTCGCGACCGCCGAGGTCGTCTACCGCGCGGACGAGGGCGGCGCGTCGTGCGATCCGGCGCTGGCCGCGCGCCGGGGCCTCGTAGCCCTCGCGGAGCGCAAGCGGGCCGGGGCCGCGGCACTCGTCGCCGCGGGAGAGCAAGGCGAAGCGCTGGCGCTCTTCAGCGCGGCGATGAGCCTCGCCTGCCGGGCGCTGCATCCGGGCGGCGACCCCGGCGCCGAGCCGGCGTCCCTCCTCGCCGCCATCCACGGCCAGCTCCTGCCGGCGGGGGTCCTCTCGGACGCGGAGGCCTCCGCGGTGGCGCGCGCGAGCGCGGCCGCGAGCGCCTTCGGAGCGACGACCATCGCGCCGCCGGAGGCGCTGGTGACGGGGATCGCCCACGACGCGTCCGCGCTCGTCGGGCGCGCGAGGGCCGTCCTGGCGAAGGGGCCGTCGCCTGTGGCTTGACGGTCGGCTCACCCGCGGTATCTCGAGCTTCGGCGAGCCGGGACGGAGCTCGCCGGACCGGGCGGGCGAACGGTGACGCGAGGCGCCGACCCCAGGAGGAAACGCAATGGCGATCGATTGGACGAAGGTCGACGACATGACGTTGGCGCTGTTGCACCTGACCACCTTCAAGGAGCGGTTCGGCCATCGCGCCTGGAAGGGGCACGACTGGGAAGTCCTCGGCCGGCTGCACGCCAGCGGCTGGATCTCGGATCCCGCGACGAAGGCGAAGTCGGTCGTCCTCTCCGAGGAGGGCGAGCAGCGCTCCCGGGAACTCTTCGAGAAGTACTTCGGCGTCGCGGATGAGCGACCCGCGAAGCGCTCGGGGCGCTGACATCGAGGGAGGGCAATGTCGCCGTTGCCGCCACGCGCGCCCGGCGTTTCCGGTCCCCCGGGTCGATTTCGCTCCAGCTGGTCGCGCTCCAGCCAGCATCGTGAAGGACTACGGCGAGGTCCCGCCTGTCATGGGAGACGCGTCCCGCATCGGTCAGGTCGCCCTCAACCTGCTCGTCGACGCCAGGCAGTCCATCCCGGAAGGCCGTCCTGCGAGAACGAGATCAGGGTCGTGACGCGGCAGGAGAACGCCGATCGCGTGGTCATCGAGGTCAAGGACACGGGGAGTGGAATCTCCCCCGAGATCCGCCGCCACCTCTTCGAGCCGTTCTTCACCACGAAGCCGGTCGGGACCGGCACGGGGCTCGGGCTCTCGATCTGCCACGGGATCGTGACCTGCATGCGAGGCGAGTTCACGGTCGAGAGCGAGGTCGCGATCGCACGTCG
>JBJMQK010000026.1:0-15730 GCA_045802735.1 Anaeromyxobacteraceae bacterium
TGCCGAAGCGGCTCTCGCGGCGCGTCGCGGCGGCGCCGGCGGCTCCCTCGCGCGGCTCGGGCGCGATGTCCGCGCGGTGGGCCTCGGCCGTCACCGACGTCGGGGCGAAGCGCGGCGCGGCGGCGGCGCGCACCGCGCTCGCCCACGCGACCGACGCCTCGGCGGCGAGCGCCGACGCGTCGCGGGACGGGCGCGGCGCCGGCGGCGGGACCTCCCGCGCCCAGGCGGGCTCGGCGCCGATCGCGTACGGCTCGAGCGCCTCGACCAGCTCCGGCGGCGACCCCGCCGCGAGGCAGCCCGTGACCCACCTCGGGTTCGTCGGTCCCGCGACGGGCAGGACGAGCAGGTCGCGCGCCCGCGTCGCCGCGACGTACGCGAGGCGCCGCGCCTCGGCGTCGAGGTAGCGCTTCTCGCGCGCGGCGAGGTCGCCGTCCTCGGGCTCCGCCCACGAGAGGCCGTCGAGCTCGAGGGCCCAGGCGGTCCCGTCTGCGCTCACGACCCAGGGCGTGGCGCGGGCGCGCGTCGCGAGATCGGCGCAGCCGTCCCACAGGAAGACGATCGGGAACTCGAGCCCCTTCGCCTGGTGGACCGACAGGATCTGGACGGCGTCGCTCGCGACCGGGCGTGGCGGGTCGAGCTTCACGGGGTCCGTCGCCCACGCGCGCAGGCGCGCCGTGGCGGCGTCGAAGTCGAGGCCCTCCCCGGCGGCGAGGGCGTCGAGCGCGAGGCACAGCTCGCGGACAGCGTCGAGCCGCTGGGCGCCGTTCGGCCCGAGCGCGAGCGCGCGGCCGAAGGCGGTGCGCTCGAGGAGCTCGCGCGCCGTCGCGCCGGGCGGCCGCTCATGTCGGCGCCGCCGCAGCTCGGTGACGAGCGCCTTCGCGGCGCGGGCGCGGAGCACGCCGGGGTGCGTCGAGGCCGCGTCGGCGGCCCGCTCGCGCGCCAGGTCGTCGAGGTCGAGCGCGAAGAACGGCGGCCGGAAGAGCGCCGCCTGCGCGACGCCGTCGTCACGGTCGGCGAGGGCGCGCAGCGCCAGCAGGAACTGGCGGTGAAGCGGCTCGGACAGGAAGAGCGTCCCGCCGCGCGCGGCGTAGGGGACCGCGAGGCGGTCGAGCTCGGGGAAGAGCAACGGCAGCTGGGTCGTGACGGTCACGAGCACGGCCACGTCGCCGTACCCGGCCCGCCGCGCCGCGCCGGTGGTCGGGTCGACGATCGTCCGCCCCGGCCCCTCGACGAGCCAGCGCAGGTACGCGGCGAGCGCTCTCGCCTCCGCCGCGCGGTACCCCTCCTTCTTCGGCCCCTCCGCGGAGAGCGGCAGGAGCTGCACCCGCGGCGCGGCGGTCCCCTCGCGCCCCGCGACGAGCCGCTCGTTCGCGACGGTGCCCTCCGCCGGATCGAAGACCGGCCGCCCGGGCGCCGCCGTGCCGAGGACCTCGTCGAAGCGCGCGCCGAGCCACGTCACGAGCGACGGCTCGCTGCGGAAGTTGGTCGTGAGCCTCGCGACGGCGTGCGGCCCGCGCGCGACGAGGTCGCGGACCGCGGCGTACACGGCGATGTCGGCGCGGCGGAAGCGGTAGATCGACTGCTTGGGGTCGCCGACGAGAGTGAGCTTGCCGGGGACGAGGGCGACGTCGCGCCAGCGCTCCGCGAGCGCGCCGTCCTCGCACAGGAACAGGACGATCTCCGCCTGCAACGGATCGGTGTCCTGGAACTCGTCCACGAGCACCGCGTCGAAGAGCGCCTGGTAGCTCGGGCGCACGTCCTTGCGATCGCGCAGGAGGTCGCGGAGCGCGAGCAAGAGGTCCACCTGGTCGAGCGCGCGGTGCCGCGCCTTCACCTTCGCGTACAGCGCGACGATCGCCGGCTGCATCGCGACGAGGCGCCGCGCCATGAAGCGGTGGAACGGGGCGCAGAGGTCGTCCCAGAGCGGCGTCGCGCGGAGCGCCTTCTTCCCGTCGTCGCCGACGAACGCCTTCCACGCGCTCCATCCCGCGGCGTCGTCCCTGAACTCGACGCGCATCCGCATCTTCTCCGGCTCGTTCTTCCGCAGGCGCCCGAGCGCGGCGAGGATGAAGGCGGGGTCGGTCGCGTCGCGCAGCCCCTCGAGCCGGCGCCGCAGCTGCGCGAGGAACCTCGACCCCGGCGCGTCGCCGCGGGACCCGCTCGCGAGGGCGACGAACTCGTCGACGAGGTCGCGGAAGCGGCCGAGGTCCGGCGGCTGCGCCGCGGGCATGGCGGGGGGCACGTCGCGCGTGGCGATGAGTCGCTCGAAGAGCCGGTCGAGCCCCGGCCACTCGCCGTACGGGTGCTCCCTCGACTCGGGCCGGACGCCGGCGGCGATCGCGTCGACGACCGCCGCCTGGGCGCGCTCCGCGACGTCGGGTTCGACGAGGCCGTCGAGCTCCGCCGCGAGGCTCCCGGTCTCGGCCGCCGCGAGGAACGCCGCGAACGTCTCGGCGGCGAGCGCGCTCGCGTCCTCGACGACGTCGCAGGCGGGGCTCTGCTGCGCCTCGACGGGAGAGAGGCGCAGGAGCCGGTCGGCGAAGGAGTGGATGGTGCCGACGTACGCCGTGTCGAGCGCCGCGAGCGCGTCCGAGAGCCGGCGGCGTCGCGTCGCCGTCGCGCCCTCGCGCGCGAGCTCGCGCAACAGCGCCTCGCGGATGCGGAACCTGAGCTCCCCCGCCGCCTTGCGGGTGAACGTGACGGCCGCGACGCGCCCGAGCGGCACCGCGGCGAGCGCGTCGTCGGACGGCGCGACGAGCTCCACCACGCGCGCGACGAGGATCGTCGTCTTCCCCGTGCCGGCGCCGGCGTCGACGATGAGGTTCACGCCGCGGGCGTGGATGGCGCGCGCGCGATCGGCGGCGTCGGGTGGCGCCGTGGAGGTCGCCGTCATCCGTCCTCCTCCTCGCCGTCCTTCAGCGCGCGGAAGCGGGCGAGCGGACCGCCCTCGGCCTCGGCGAGGCAGGCGGCGGCGCGGCGCGGTGCCTCGGCGCCGCACAGCGGCTCGAACGGACAGTGCGTGCAGTCCTCGGCGTGCGGCGTCGAGACGAAGGCGCGACCATGGAGGAGGGCGGCGGCCGTCGCGAGCCACTGCTCGGTCGCGGAGGCGAGCGCCCCGGCGTCGGCGCGGAACGCGCGCTCCTCGACGTCGCCGCGCCCGTTCGCGTAGACGTACGCCGCGACGACCCGTTCCGGCGCGCCCCAGCGGCCGGCGAGCCGCCGCGCCGCGAGCTGGTAGAGCCCGAGCTGGACGTCGCGCCCGGCGGTCGGTCCCGCCTCGTCGCCCGAGCGCGCGTGGACGCGCCCGGTCTTGAGATCGCGGACGAGCGTCGCGTCGCCCTCGACGTCCACCCGGTCGATGTAGCCGCCGACGTGGAGCGCGACGCCGCCGGCGCCGACGGTGAGCGGCGCGTCATAGCCGAACGCGACCTCCACGCCGACGAAGCGGCGCGTCCCGGCGCTGCTCCAGTCGTGCTCGAGGAACGTCCGCACCGCCTCGCCGAGGCGCGCTCGCTCCTTCCTGCGGACCTCGGCGCCGAGGAGCGGGACCTCCGCGAGGACCTCGGCGAAGGCGCGGTCGGCGACCTTTGCGGCGACGCCCTGCCAGTGCGCGAGCGTCCGCGCGCGCGCGTCGATGTCGGCGCCGTGCGCGCGGTAGAGCGTCTCGTGCACGCGGTGGACGAGCGTCCCGAAGGAGAGCGCGTCGAGCTCTCGCAGCGCCGGCGCGCTCGCCGGCTCGTCCCAGCCGAGGATGCGCTGCATGAGGAACATCCGCGGGCAGGAGAGGAGCGCCCCGAGCGCCGAGGCGGAGATCGGCCGCGCCGGATCGACGCCGGGGACGGACGGGAAGGGGTCGTCGCCGCCGAGGACGCCGTCGGCCGCGCCCGCTTCACCCGCCGGCGCACGCAGCGCCGCGATGCGCCCGAGGGCGACGACCTCGCTCGCCGCCCACCACGGCGGGGACGCCGCCTCGACGCGCGCGGCGCGGTCGAGCCAGTCGGCCTCCGACACCGGCCGGGCGGCGCGGTAGGCCGCGGCGGCGGCGCGCGCCGGGAGGAACGCGTCGCGCCGGAGCGCCTGCGCGCCGGGGACGCCCGTGGCCCTCGCCCCGGTGGCCGCGTCGGGTCGCCCGAGCGCAGCGGCGGCGTCCACGAAGAGCGCCGCCGGCTCGCGCTCGGTGCGGGCGAGATCGACGCGCGGCGCCGAGAGCACGACCGCGTCTCCCGCGCCGTCCACCGCCGCCGCGAGCGCGTGCACCTGCGCGGCGGCGCGGTCGGCCGCGCTGCGCACGACGCGCCCGGGGACGGCGGCTTCGATGCTCGCGCGGAGCGCCTCGGGGACGACCGGGTCCTCGCGCGGCGCGGAGGGCAGGACGCCCTCGCACAGGCCGACCACGCGAACGGCGGCGAAGGTGAGGCCCGCCGCGCCCGCGACCGTCCCGACGTACACGGCCGGGTCGCCGAAGCGGCCGCGCACGGCGCGGAGCGCGAGGAGGTACGCCTTGACGAGCGCGAGCGCGTCGCCGCCGGCGAGCGCGGCGCCGGGTGCGCCGGCGCGGGCAGGCGCGAGCGCCTCCGCGAGCCGCGGCGCGACCTCTCCGCCCTCGCCGGGGGCGAGCAGGTGCGCGTGGAGGAAGGGAAAGAAAACGTCGCAGAGCGCGGCGAGCGAGGCTCCCTCGACGAGCGCGCGGGCGACGCCGACGAGGGCGTCGAGCGCGGGGCGCACCGCCCGGAGGTTCGCGAGCGTGCGCGCGAGGCGCCGCGCCTCGCGCGCGTCCTCGCCGCGCTCGGCGCGGGCGAGGGCGGCTTCGAGCTCCGCCGTCCGCGCAGCCGCGCGCGGCGACCAGGTGAGGGCGTCCGCCGGGCACGCGGCGCTGCCGCCGACGGTGCCGAGCGCGTAGGCGAGCTCCATCGCCTCGCCCTGCGTGAGGTGCTGCCGCGCGCCCTCCGGCGCGGCGAGCCGGAGCGCGGGGAGGACCTGGGCGAGCGCGTCGGCGGCGAGGTGCGCCTCGAGCGCGCGCAGGACGGTGAGGACCCGGGCGCCGGCCGCGGAGGACGTGGCGGGGACGCCGCCCGCGACGTGCACCGGCAGGGGGCCGCCCTCGTACGGCAGCCGCGCGAGGCGCTCCGCGACGAGCTGCGCCAGCGGATCCTGCGCCGGCACGAGCACGGCGATCTCCTCGAGCGGCAGCCCGCGATCGAGGACCTGCCGCGAGACCCAGGCGGCCGTCGCCTCGAGCTCGGCGTCGACACCCGCGTGCTCCTCGAGGTGGACGGAGCCGTCGGGACCCGCGCTGCGGGGGCGGGTGGCGGAGGCGAGGGCGTCGGGAGGGGCGAAGAGGTGGGCGCGGAGGAGTGTGAGCTCGGTGGGGGGTGCGGCGGGCGAGGTCGGTGCGTCCGTCCTTCGACTCCGCCGCTCCGCGGCTACGCTCAGGACGAACGGAACGCGGAGGTCCGCCGTCGGCGACTGCGGGGGTGCGGGGGCGGAGCCCCCGATTGAAAGTCGCGAAGCCTGCGGCCGCTCGCGAAGCGAGCTCGCGCCGAAGGCGCCGCCGCAGGGCGCGCGCTCCAGCACGGCCCGCGCTTCCGCGCCGTACAGCGCCCCCACGCGCCAGAGGTGCCGCTCCGCGAGCGGCCTCCGCCGCCATACACCCAGCGTCGACCCCGGGATCGCCCGCACGAACCGCGCCTGCGCCGCGCTCTCGTGCCCCGTCACCGCCGCGAGCACAGCTCCCGGGAACGGCCACGCGCGAACGTCGCGCTCGAGGAGCGCCGCGGCCTCGCCGTAGATCCGCGCGCCCGTCCACGAGTCGCCCGCCTCGACGAGGACCTGCGTCCAGACCCGCGCCACGTCCCGCGCCTGCGCCGCGTCGGCGGGCAGGTCCGCGGGCGCGAGCCCCGCCTCCTCGAGCGTGTGGATCGCCCGCGCGAACGCCTCGTCCCAGCCGCGCGTGCGTCGCAGGAGCGCGAGGTCGAAGTGCTCGAGCGCGAGACCGCGGCGGAAGAGCGCGAGGAGGCGCGCGGGCCGGAGCGCCTCCTCGCCCGTCGCGAAGTCGATGCCGGCGGCGCGCAGGACCTCCTCCGCCGCGGTGAGCGGGCCCACGAACCGAGCGCCGGCGAGCGCGGTCCCGCGTCCCGAGCGCGAGAGCGCGCGCCGCAGCGCGTGCGCGTGACGCTCCGACGGCACGAGGACGGTCCGCGCCGGGAGGGCCCCGGCCGCGGGGAGCGCGGCGGCGGCTTCCGCCCAGTCGGCGGGGGTGTGGAGGGCGAACGGGCTCATCCGAGGGACCATCCTATGCCGGGCACGGACAATCGCGGCGCGGAGCGTCCCCGCCGCCGTTAAGCGTGAGACGAGCCCCCGGCCGCCGCCTCGGCAGCGCCTGCGTCGGGGCGCTGGAGGCAACCATGGCGGACGTCGCATACCGTTCCGAGGTCGTCATCGAGCGCTTCGCGGGTTCGCTCCGCAAGGCGCACCTTCCGGCCGAGCGCGAGCCGGTGCTCTTTGGCGCGCACGGTGCCGTCGCCGAGCACTACGGCCGCGCGCCCGGGACCTACGAGCCGCACGCGACGACGCTCGACTACGTCGTCGCCGCGACCGGCGGCTGACTCCTCGGCACCTTCGGAGGCGCGCTGGAGGCGCGCCAGATCGCAGCGACCGACGGCCGCCTCGTCGCGAGGGTGACGGGCGAGGTGGAGCTCGAGGAGAAGGTCCTCGTCATCCGGCGCATCCACGTCGTCCTCGAGCTCACGGCTCCGGTGGAGCAGCGCGAGACCGCCGAGCGCGTGCACGGGTTCTACGCGAAGGCGTGCCCCCTCTATCGCACGCTCGCGCCCGCCATCGCGATCACGAGCGTGCTCGCGTTCACGCCGTCCTGAGGGCGCCGCGCCTCACGGCCGGGCGCGACGCCACGCCTCGCGGAACGCGCCGACGAAGGCGACCTGTGCCGGGGTCTCGAGCGCGCCCGGCCTCGCGGCGCGGACGACCTCGACGGCGCGGGCGGCGTCGAGGCCGCGCGCGGCGAGGACGCAGGCCGAGACGGTCCCGGCCCGGCCGAGCCCACCCATGCAGTGGACGACGACGGTGTCGCCCGCGGCGAGGTGCCGGACGATCGCGCCGACGAGCGCGCGCGGCGCGTCGGCGTCCGCCGGGGTCGAGACGTCGGCGATGGGGAACCACAGCGACTCCATGCCGGCGCGCTTCACCGCCGGGAGCAGGCCCGGGATGCTCGCCCGCTTCATCTCGAACTCCTCGATGAGCGTGACGAGCACCTTCGTGGCGTAGGCGTCGCGGAGCCGGGCGAGGTCGGCCCGGAGGTCGCGGTCCCAGTTTGCGTACACCCCCGGGCCACACTTTCCCGGGGCAAAGGTGAGCCCGAGCCGGCCGGGGAGCCCGTGGGCCGCGCGGTCCACGAAATCGACGCGGATGGGGTCGCTGTCGGAGGTGCGGGTCATGGGGTGACGCTATGCGGCCGACGGACATGGGCCGCAAACGAGCGCCCCCGCGGTTGGTCGCGGCAGGCCCGGGGAAGCGGTGATAGAAGGTAAGCTCGACAGCGGCAGCTCGACTCGAGCGAGGACGGATCGATGGCACCCAGCGTGACTGCAGGCATGCAGGTCGTGAGCAAGCACCACCCCGAATGGCGGGAGGGTGTCGTCATGGGCGTGCTGGGCGCGAACGTGCGCGTCTTCTTCGTCGCGCACCCGTCGCGCAAGCAGGTCCTCGTGCCGACGGCGGCGGTGACGGTGCTCCGCGAGGGCGCCTGGGACGCCGCGCAGAAGTCGTTCGACGACCGCGCCGCGCTCGCGGCGACGAAGGCGCGCTCGGCCTCGTCGTCGCGCTCGTCGCGCAAGTGGTCGAAGATCACGCAAGCCGAGGCCGAGGCGAAGTTCTTCACCGAGTTCCCGGAGGGCTTCGCCGACCCGAAGTACGTCGCCGCGGAGCGCGAACCACGGTGGAAGGCGCACGAGGCCTACGCCTCGGAGCTCGGCGGCGAGAAGCTGCGCGCGCTCGTGGCGAGCGGGTCCCTGGAGCAGCTCGCGCGCGCCGCCTCCGACGCCGAGGCGAAGGCGTCGCTGCTGTCGCCGTTCGAGCGGTCGCGCTTCGCCGCCGCGCTGCGCGAGCGCGAGCCGGCGCTCGCGTACTTCGCGGCCCTCGCCGACCTCCTCGCCGTCGCCGAGGTGGACGAGGCGGCGTTCCGGCCCTACCTCGCCGCGCTCGAGGCGCTGCCGAACGCGCCCAAGAAGCGCGTCGACACCTGGCCCATCGCCACGCTGCTGCCGTTCCTCGCCCGGCCCGAGCGCCACTTCTTCGTGAAGCCCAACGCCACGCGCGCCGCCGCGGAGCGCCTCCAGATCGACCTGCGCTACGAGAGCGCCCTCAACTGGGCGACCTACGCCAGCGCGCTCCAGGTCGCGAACGAGCTGCGCCGCCGCTTCGAGCCGCGCGGCTGCAAGGACATGATCGACGCCCAGGTGTTCGTCGCGAAGCTCGCATGAGGGCCCGCATGTCCGTCGCTCGCGTAAGCTCCTCGTGAAAGGAGACACGCGATGCGGACCTTCCCCGACCTCCGGATGCGCCAGCTCACGCAGGACGCGCAACGGGCGCAGGAGCTGCTCGACCAGAACCAGCACCGGGAGGCGCGCGACCTCTTCGGCGAGGTGCGCGCCCGGGCGAAGCGGCTCGGGCTCGCCTCCGCCCACCTCGACTGGGGCTTTGCCGTGGCGTCGGACTACCTGGGGGAGACCGAGATGGCGTTCGAGGGCATCGGCGAGGCGGTGACGAAGGACCCGTTCAACCCGATGGTGCAGCGCTCGTTCGACATCATCGCCGGCCGCCTCCGCGCCGCGCTCGCCGACGCGGCGCGCGCGCCGGAGGACGCGAGCACCCCGCGCCTCTACCGGCTCCTCCTCGCCGCGGGCGAGGCGGACGTCCCCTGCCACGTGGCGATGGCGCGCCACCTCGCGCACGCCGGCGACGCCAGGCAGGCGATGCGCCTCCTCGAGGCGGTGACGCTCCTCGCGCCCGCCTCGCGCGATGCGTGGCTGCAGAAGGCGGCGCTCGCGCGCGCCGCGGGCGACGCCACCCTCGCCGCGGAGTGCGACGCCCAGGCGGCGGCGCTCGCCACGGCCGACGTGCCGTTCGGCATCCCCGGGCCGGCGGGCGCGACCTGCTGACGCGGAGGGCGGGCGCCGGCGGACGGCGGCGCCGGACGTGCACAGCGTATCGGCAGCCATGCCGACCTCGCGCTTCCTCGACCCGGCGCACGCGTGCGACGTCCTCCTCGCGTCCGACCCCACGCTCGACCGCCTGCGGACCGGGCTGCGCGCCGTCGGCAGCGCGGCCCTGTCCGCGTGGGCGCTCTCGGCGATCGGCCGCGCGGCCGGCGTTCCGCCCACGGTCTGGCTCCTCGGCGTCAACTTCTCGATGGCGAGGGCGCCTCGTCGCGGCCTCGGCGCGGCGCACCGCGGCGCTCCTCACCGGCGAGGAGCCCGGTCCCGAGGGCGCGCGCTTCGACTCCGCCGCTGCGCGGCTACGCTCAGCGCGAACGGAGGAAGGCGGCTCAGCGCCATGATCCGCGCCGTCTACGACGCCTTGCGGCGCGGCGGCGCGCCGAGGTCCTGCGCCGGGGGCGTGCCCTGCGGGAGCACGAGGCGGCTCCGCCCGGCGCTCACCCGCTCGACGCGCACCTTCACGCCGATGCGCTCGTGCAGCTCGGGGACATGCGAGATGACGCCGACGGTGCGGTCCCCCGAGGCGAGCTCGTCGATTGCCGCCATCGCCTGCTCGAGCGTCTCGCGGTCGAGCGTGCCGAAGCCCTCGTCGATGAAGAGCGTGCGCGCCTGCGTCTGGCGCGTGGAGAGCGAGGCGAGGCCGAGCGCGAGCGCGAGCGACACGAGGAAGCTCTCGCCGCCGGAGAGCCCGTTCACGCCGCGCACCTCGTCACCGAGGTCCCGGTCCACGACCTGGAGGTCGAGGTCGCGCCGCGGCACGGGCTCGAGGCGGTAGCGCGGCGCGAGCTGCGCGAGGTGGTGGTTCGCCGCGCGGAGCAGCGCGCCGAGCGCGAGCCCCTGCGCGAACACGCGCAGCTCGCTGCCGTCGTGGGAGCCGATGAGCTCCGCGAGCGCGCCCCAGCGCTCGACGGCGGCCTGCTGGCGCGCGAGCCCCGCCGCGAGGTCCGCGCGGGCGGCGCGGGCGCGGTCGTCCTCGGCGAGGCGGACCGAGAGTGCGGTGTGGGCCTCCGCGGCCGCCTCCTCGGCGACGGCCGAAGCTGCGGCGCGCGCGCCCGCCTCCTCGAGCGTGGACGCGGGGCGACCCGCCGCCGCGTGCGCCTCGAGGCGCCGCTGGCGCTCCGTGCGCCGCGTCACCTCGTCGCGAAGCGCCTCGTCGAGTGCCGCGAGCGCCGCGCGCTCGCGCGCGACCCACGGGGCGTCGTGCGCGAGGAGCGCGTCGAGGCGCGCCTGGTCGAGGCCGCTCGCGAGAAGCGCGGCGGCGAGCACGTCGCCAGCATGCGCGGCTGCAGCGCCGGCGGCTTCGTGCGTCGCGCGGGCGCCCTGGAGGGCCGCGGCGGCGGCTGCGTGGCGCCGGTCGGCCTCGGCGAACCGCCGCGCGGCGGCCTCGACGGCGCCGCGCGCCGCCTCCTCGGCGACCGTGCCGGCGCGGACCACCTCGCCGACTGCCTCCCCGCCGAGGAGTCCGCGGCGCTCGGCGGCGAGCGAGGCCTGCGCCCTGTGCGCGGCCTCGGCGGCGCCGGTAGCCTCCGCGGCGCGCGCGGCCCGCTCGCCCGCGGTCGCCCGGAGCGCCTCGCGCTGGGGGACGAGGCGCGCCAGCGCCTCGGCGGCGGCGGCGGCCGCCCCCTCCCGCGAGAGGAAGGCCTCGGCGGCCGCGGCGCAGGCGCGCGCGAGCGCCTGCGCGTCGCCGCGCGCCTCCTCGCGCCAGCGCGGGCGGAAGGCGAGCGCCGGCTCGAGGTCGCCCTCCGCCGCGTCGCGGTGCGCCGCGAGCGCACGCGCCCTTTCAGCCGCGCCCTCCTGCGCGTGCGCCGCGCGCTCGACCTCGAGACGGGCGGCGGCGAGCCTCGCGCGCACCTCATCGATCGCGGCCCGCGCCGCGTCGCGCGCCGCGCGGGCGCGGTCGGCCGAGGCCTGGCGCGCGAGCGCCGCCGCCTGCGCCGCGTGGGCAGATGCGAGCGCCGCTCCTGCGCGCTGGACGAGGAGCGCCAGCGCCGCGCCCGCCGTCGCCGCGTCGGCGGGCGCCGCCTCCGCGCCGAGGGCGGCCCGCGCCTTCGCGTAGCGCGCCTCGGCCTCCGCGAGCGCGCGCGCCTGGCGCGCCTCTCCTTGCGTGGCGCCGCGGGCCTGCTCGCCCGCCGCCGCGACCTGCCCCGCGCGCCTCTCCGCCGCGCTCCGCAGCGCCTTCAGCGCCGCGTCACCCTGCTTCACCGCCTCGGCCTGCGCCTTCCGCGCCGACTCCGCCGGTGCGTGCGAGGTGTACGGGTGCTCGGTCGCGCCGCACAGCGGGCACGGCTCGTCCGGGACGAGGTCGGCACGGCGCTCCTCGAGATCGAGCGCCGCCGCGATCCGCGCGAGCGCCTCGCGCGCCGCCTCGAGGCTCGCCTCGGCACGCGCGGTCTCGACCGCGGCGGCCTCCTGCTCGCGGCGGAGCCGCTCCGCGGCGGCCGCGGCGGCGGCGCCCTCGGCGGCGGCGCGGGCGCGCTCCTCGGCGGCGGCGCGGGCCTCCTCGGCCATCGCGGCGAGCGATGCGAGGCCGTCGCGCGCGGCGCTCGCCGCGTTCGCGGCCGCCGCCAGCGCGGCGAGATCGTCGGCGCTGCTCGCCGTCTGCGCCGCCGCCGCGCGCGCTTCGACCTCTCCGAACTTGCGCGCCTGCACCGCCTCGTCGGCGGCGAGCGCGTCGCGCCGCTCGGTCGCCGCGGCGAGCGCCCGCTCTGCGGCAGCGATCGCGTCCTCGGCGCGCGCGAGGTCGCGGACGCTGTCGGCGTGGCGCGCGAGGGCGGCCTTCCATCGCGGCCAGTCGCTCGCGAGCGTCCGCTCCGGCTCGTGCGCCGCGAGCCACGCCGCCGCCGCCGCCCGCCGGCCCTCCTCGGCGCGGATCAGCTCGTCGGCGCGCGCGAGGTCCGCCGCCGCGGCGGACGACGCCCGCTGCGCGTCGCCGAGCGCGCTGGTCGCTTCGGTGGCGCGGGCCGACGCCTCGCCGAGGCGCACGTCGAGCGCGCGCGCTCGCTCCACCTCCGGCCGGAGCGCCTCGGCGGCCGCGAGGCACCGCGCGAGCGACGCCTCCGCGTCGCGGCGAGACCCGTCCGCACCCGCGCGCACCGTCTCCGCGTCGAGCAGCGCGCGCCGGGCGAGGGCGGCGCGCGCGGCGGCGGCCTGCTCCTCCGCCATCGTCCGCGCCGCCGCGTCGCGCGCGGCGCGCAGCGGCTCGGTCGCCTCGACGGCGGCGAGCGTGCGGCGCCGCCCGGCGGCCTCGCCGGACGCAGCCTCGGCGCGCGCGATGGCGCTGTCGGACGCGAGGATCTCGGTCGCGAGCCGCGCGGCCTCGTCGTGCCAGCGCACCTCGGCCTCGGCGGCGCCCCTCGCGACGCGCGCCCCGTCGCGCTCCGCGGCGCGCGCCGCCGCCTCGGCCTCCGCCGCGCTCCGCTCCTCCGGCGAGAGCACGGCGTGCTCCCCGGCGCGCAGCTCGAGCGCGGCCAGGAGGTCCTTCTCGGCGCGGGCGCGCTCGTGCGCCTTCCTGGAGAGGCGCGCGTAGACGTCCGTACCGGTGACGCGCTCGAGGATGCGGGCTCGGGTGTCCGTGTCGGCGTCGAGGAAGGCGCGGAACTCGAACTGCGGCAGGACCACCGCGCGCCGGAACTCGGCGAACGAGTAGCCGACGAGCGCCTGCACGCGCTTCTTCACCTCCTCGACGCCGTCGCAGAGCGGCGCGCCCGAGTCGAGGTCGTGGAGCGTCATCTGCACGGCCTGCAGCCGGCCGTCGGGCTTGCCGCGGGCGCGGCGCACCGTCCACCTGGCCCGGTAGCGCTTCGCGTCGACGCCCTCGAAGTCGACCTCGGCGTAGCCGTCGCCCATGCCGCGGGAGAGGAGGTTCCGCCGATCGTTCGCGTCGACGAGCGCGTCGGGGTCCTGGTCGGGTCGGCCGGGCTTCACGCCGCGTCCGTGCTCGTCGAAGCGCGGCGTCTCGCCGTAGAGCGGCAGGCAGAGCGCGTCGACGAGCGTCGACTTGCCCGCGCCGGTCGGCCCCGAGATGGAGAAGACGCCCGCGTCGGCGATGGGGCCGGAGGCGAGCGGCAGCTCGAACTCGTCGTACAGGCTCGCGAGGTTCTTCCCGCGGATGGCGAGGATCTTCACGCGACCTCCTGGTGGACGAGGTCCACGAGCTCGTGGAACGCGCGGACGAGGTCCGGGGGCGGATCGCCCTCGTGGTGCTTCGTCCACTTGGCCCGGAAGACCTCCTCGGGCTGCAGCTCCGAGATCGAGCGCGCGTCCTGCTCGCGGAGCGACGCGCCCGAGCCGGTGACGGTGACGCCGAGCCGGGCGAGGCGCGCCTCCTTTCCGCGCAGCGCCTCCTCCGCCTTCTGGCGCAGCGTCGGCTCGGGCTTGTCGACCCGCACCTCCACCTCGAGGAGCGGCCGTGCGCAGTCGGGACCGTCCCCGCGCGCGGGCAGCGCCTCGATCGCGGCGAGCGCCTCGGCGAGCCCGAGCGCACCCCGCTCCGGGATGCGCGGGAGCGCCACGCAGCGCGGCGCGCGTAGCTCGCGGATCGCGACGGTGCGCTCGCCGTCCAGCTCGACGACGACCGCCTGGTGTGGGTAGTCGCGCTCGGCGAGCGACAGCGGGATGAGCGATCCCGAGTAGCGCACGTGCTCGCGCCCGCCCACGGGCTGCGCGAGGTGGAGGTGCCCGAGCGCGGCGTAGGCGACGTCTTCCGGGAAGAGGTCGTGCCCCACCGCCGATTGGTTGCCGAGCGTGAGCTTCCGCTCGGACAGCGACGAGACCTGCGCGCCGACGAGGTACAGGTGGCCCATCGCGAGGAGCGCCTCGCCCGCCCGCCGCCGGGCGCGGGCGCGCGCGAACACCGCGTCGTAGAAGGCGCGCGTCCCGGCCGCGACCGTCGCCTCGTCGCCCGTGCCGGTCTCCGTCGCGCGGAGGTGCGGCACGGCCGCGACCCAGGCGGCGGTCTCGCCGGCGCGATCGCGCAGCGCGATGACGTGCCGGTCGAGGTCCACCTCTCCACCGCTCCGCGCGACCCCGCCGACGACGTGGAGCCGCTTCAGCGCGCGCAGGAACGGGTCGATCGCGTCGAGGCGGCTCGCCGAGTCGTGGTTGCCGCCGACGACGACGATCTGCAGGTGCGGGACGCGGTCCCATGCCTCCACGAGGAAGCGGTACCAGGCGTGCTGCGCCTCGGTGGGCGGGTTCGCCGCGTCGAAGACGTCGCCCGCGACGAGGAGCGCGTCGACCTGCTCGCGCACGATGGCCTCGAGGAGCCACTCGAGCGCGAGCGCGTGCTCGTGCGCGCGGTCGAAGCCGTGGAGGACGTGCCCGAGGTGCCAGTCCGACGTGTGCAGGAGGCGGAGCGCCATGGTCCCGCACTGTACGAGGGGGGACGGACATCGGGCCGCCCGGCGCGCTCGCAGTGGAGGAGATGATGAGGCGCGACGCGGTTCGCCGCCGGTGGCCTCGCCGGTAACTCTTGAGGGTCAACCGCAACGAGGTTGTCACGCTCCAGTTGGGGCCTGTAGCATGAACCCTCGAGTGTTGCGCTCTTCGCCTCGACGTGAGTGCACCCAGCGTCATCACGTCGGGATCGAGCGAATCACCACTTCCCGGGGGGGAATCGATCATGCTGCGACACTGCATTGCCGGATGGCTCCTGTTCTGCGTCGCGTTTTCAGTTCAGGCAGCACCGCAAGACCCGTTCGACGGCACGAGACTGATCGTCAAATTCAGAGACTCGGTACACTCCTCCGAACGCGCTCGCATCGAGGCGGAACACCGGTTGACGAAGCACAGCCGCATCCCGGGAATCGGCGCCGAAGTGTGCGTCGTGGACCCGAGGGACACGCCGTCCGGCATCGCGAAGAAGCTCAGAGACACCCGGTCGCGATCGATCGAATACACCGAGCCCGACCGGGTGGCGAACGTGACGTTCGTCCCCAGCGACCCTCAGCTCTCCAGCCAGTGGCACCATACGACGATCCAATCCCCTCGAGCCTGGGACACGGCGCGTGGCGATGGCGTGACCATCGGCGTCATCGACACCGGCGTGGACTTCACGCACCCGGAACTGGCCGGCTCGGTGATTCAGGGCTGGAACTTCTCGGACGACAGCGCGGACGTCTCCGACGGCAGCGGTCATGGAACGATGGTGGCCGGGACCGCCGCGGCCATCGGTGACAATCTCGCCGGCGTCGCCGGAGTCGCATTCCGTTCGAGGATTCTCGCGATTCGCGTGCCTCCGACGATCGAGATCAGCGTCCTCGCGAATGCCATCGTCTATGCAGCCGATCACGGCGCCCGCGTGGCAAACCTGAGCTATGGCCCGGTGTGCGACAGCGCCACGATCGGCGACGCGGCGCGCTACATCCGGGCGAGGGGCGGCGTGCTCGTCGTCTCCGCCGGGAACGAAGGCAGCGAGAGCAACGCTGAAGACCTTCCGATCACGTGCGTGTCGGCGACGGATCAGAGCGACGCCTTGGCGCCGTTCTCGAGCTTCGGATCGA
>JBJMQK010000371.1:0-3872 GCA_045802735.1 Anaeromyxobacteraceae bacterium
CGGCCGCGTGCGCCGGCTCGCTGTACGCGCTCTCCATCGCCGACCAGTACGTGAAGAACGGCGCCGCGAAGAAGGCGCTCGTCATTGGCGCCGAGACGATAACGAAGATCGTCGACTGGAAGGACCGCAACACCTGCATCCTCTTCGGCGACGGCGCCGGCGCGATGGTGCTCGCCCCGACCGACGACGACAAGCGCGGCATCCAGTCGCTGCACCTCCACACCGACGGCTCGCAGTGGCACATCCTGCACCAGCCCGGCCCCGGCTCGCGGAAGCCCCTCACTCACGCGACCATCGAGAACCGCGAGCAGTACCTCCACATGAACGGCCGCGAGGTCTACAAGTTCGCGGTGCGCGCGCTCGAGGACGCCTGCCGCGAGGCGCTCGCCGCGAACCACCTCACCGCGGACGAGATCACCTACGTGATCGCCCACCAGGCGAACAAGCGCATCGTGGACGCCACCCTCGACCGCCTCGGCGTGCCGCCCTCGAAGTGCTGGATGAACCTCGAGAAGTACGGCAACACCTCGGCGGCGAGCGTGCCCATGACGCTCGACGAGGCGAACCGCGCCGGCTGGTTCAAGCCCGGCGACAGCATCCTCGTCACCGCGATCGGCGCGGGCATGGCGTGGGGCGCCGGCGTGGTGCGCTGGTAGGACTGCGACATGGGCAAGCTCGCATTCGTCTTCCCCGGGCAGGGCTCGCAGTCGGCGGGCATGGGCAAGGCCATCGCCGAGGCGTTCCCCGCCGCGCAGGCCGTGTTCGACGCGGTCGACGCGGCGCTCGGCCAGGGGTCGGGGGACGGCACGGCCCCGGCTGAGAGGCCGTTGTCGCGCCTCTGCTGGGAAGGGCCCGACGACCAGCTCAAGCTCACGGCCAACACCCAGCCGGCGATCCTGACGGTGTCGGCCGCGATCGCCGCCGTGCTCGCCGAGAAGGGCATCCAGCCGGACGTCGTCGCCGGACACTCGCTCGGCGAGTACTCCGCGCTCGTCGCGGCCGGCGCCGTGAGCGCCGCCGACGCGGCGCGCGCCGTGCGCGCCCGCGGCACGTTCATGCAGGAGGCGGTGCCCGCCGGGAAGGGCGCGATGGCCGCCGTGCTCGGGCTCGAGCCCGCGCGCGTGAAGGCGATCTGCGAGTCGGTCGAGGCCGCCTCCGGCGAGACCTGCTCGCCCGCGAACTACAACGACCCTGCCCAGACCGTCATCGCCGGCACCGCCGGCGCGGTCGAGCGGGCGAGCGCCGAGCTCAAGGCCGCGGGCGCGAAGCGCGTGCTGCCGCTCCCCGTGTCCGCGCCCTTCCACTGCGCGCTCATGGCGCCGGTGAAGCCTCGCCTGGAGGCGGTCCTGCGCGGCCTCTCCTGGAAGGAGCCGCGCGTCGCGGTGGTGACGAACGTCGAGGCCAAGGGGAACCGCGACGTGGGTCGCATCGTGCCGATCCTGCTCGACCAGGTGACCGCCCCGGTGCGCTGGATCGAGTGCGTCGAGGAGATGGTGCGGCTCGGCGTGACGCGCTTCGTGGAGGTCGGTCCCGGCAAGGTGCTGTCCGGGCTCGTGAAGCGCATCGACAAGGGCGTCGAGGCGGTGAACGTCGAGGACCCCGCGTCGCTCGAGAAGGCGCTCGCGGCGCTCCAGTCCTAGCGCGAGAGGAAACGGAACCGACATGTTCGACTTCAGCGGGAAGGCCGCGCTCGTCACCGGCGGGTCGCGCGGCATCGGCCGCGCCATCGCGGTGACGCTCGCGCAGGGCAAGGCGAAGGTCGCCATCAACTACGCCGGCAACGAGGCGGCGGCGCAGGAGGCGGCGGCGCTGTGCGAGCAGGCGGGCGCACAAGCGGTGAAGCTCATGAAGTTCGACGTGGCGGACCCCGCCGCCTGCGCCAGGGCGGTCGAGGAGGTGGTCGCCGCGTTCGGCGGGCTCCACGTGCTCGTCAACAACGCCGGCATCGCCATCGACGGGCTCGTCATGCGCGTGAAGGACGACGACTGGCAGCGGCAGCTCGACGTGAACCTCACCGGTGCCTTCAACCTCGTGCGCGCGGCGACGCGGCCGATGATGAAGGCGAGGGGCGGGGCGATCATCAACCTCACGAGCGTCGTGGGCGAGATGGGCAACGCCGGGCAGGCCGCCTACGCCGCGACGAAGGGCGGGCTCATCGCGCTCACGAAGGCGGTCGCGCGCGAGCTCGCGAGCCGCAACATCCGCGTGAACGCGGTCGCCCCCGGCTTCATCGACACCGACATGACGTCGGCGCTGCCGGAGGCGGCGAAGGCCGGCATGCTGAACATGATTCCGCTCGCCCGCCTGGGGACGGCCCAGGAGGTCGCCGACTGCGTGGCGTGGCTCGCGAGCGACAAGGCGTCGTACGTCACCGGAGAGGTGGTCCGGGTGAACGGCGGCATGTACATGTAGCCGGATTCCCCGGCGACAGGAACTCACGCAACAGGAGGAGGCACGATGACGGCAACGAACGTTGAGGCGAAGGTCAAGGGCATCATCGCGGAGCAGCTCGGTGTCGCGGAGGAGGAGATCAAGATCACCTCCAGCTTCATCGAGGACCTCGGCGCCGACTCGCTCGACATCGTCGAGCTCGTCATGGCGATGGAGGAGGAGTTCGAGGTCGAGATCCCGGACGAGGAAGCCGAGAACATCAAGACCGTCCAGGACGCCGTCAACTACGTCAACACGCACAAGAAGTAAGCAGGGCAGCAGCGGAATGGCGCCGCCCCAGGCGCCGTCGTTCGCCGGGGCGGACCCATCCTGACCAACATCGCTAGGTAGCGGGAGGTGGCAACATGTCGAGGCGTCGCGTCGTCGTCACAGGACTCGGGATCATCTGCCCCGTCGGCACCGGCATCGATGAGTCCTGGAAGGCCGTCACGTCCGGCAAGAGCGGCATCGGCCCCATCACCCAGTTCGACGCCTCGACCTTCCCGACGCGGATCGCCGGAGAGGTGAAGAACTTCGAGCCGGAGAAGTGGATCGACAAGAAGGAGGTCCGCCGCAACGACCGGTTCATCCACTTCGCGATGGCCGCCGCCGAGATGGCGATGAAGGACTCCGGCCTCGACATGGCGAAGGAGGACGCGGACCGCATCGGCGCGATCATCGGCGCCGGCCTCGGCGGGCTCTCCACCATCGAGGACACGCACAACACGTTCATGCAGAAGGGCGTGAAGCGCATCGGCCCGTTCTTCATCCCCTCGCTCATCGTGAACCTCGCGCCCGGCCAGATCAGCCTCCGCTACGGGCTCAAGGGGCCGAACTACTCGCCCGTCTCGGCGTGCGCGACGGGCAACCACTCGATCGGCGACGCCCTCATGCTCATCGAGCGCGGCATGGCCGACGTCATGATCACGGGCGGCGCCGAGGCGACCATCACGCCGCTCGGCATCGGCGGGTTCTGCGCGGCGCGCGCGCTCTCGGAGCGGAACGACGCGCCGGAGAAGGCGAGCCGCCCGTTCGACAAGAACCGCGACGGCTTCGTCGCCGGCGAGGGCGCGGGCCTGCTCGTCGTGGAGGAGTACGAGCACGCGAAGAAGCGCGGCGCCCGGATCTACGCCGAGCTGGCGGGCTACGGCGCGTCGGCCGACGCGAACCACATCACCTCGCCGGCGCCGGAGGGCGAGGGCGGGCAGCGCGCGATGCGCATGGCGCTGAAGGACGCGGGGCTGAACCCCGAGCAGGTGGGGTACGTGAACACGCACGGCACCTCGACGCCGCAGGGTGACATCGCCGAGTGCCAGGCCATCAACAGGGTGTTCGGCGATCACGCGAAGAAGGGGCTCGCCGTGTCGTCGACGAAGACGATGACGGGGCACCTCCTCGGCGCCGCCGGCGGCATCGTGGCCGTGTTCAGCATCCTCGCGCTC
>JBJMQK010000034.1:0-13428 GCA_045802735.1 Anaeromyxobacteraceae bacterium
CGCCACTGCGCCGGTGCAGGGCCTCCGCGAGCTCGGGGTCGCCGGCGAGCACGCCGATCGCGTCGGGGTCCAGCGGCGCCAGCGTCATGGAGCGCGTCGCCTCCAGCCGTCGCAGCGGGCGCAGCGTCGAGGCCAGGCGCCCGGACTCCGTGTCCCGGTAGGCGACGACCACGAGCAGCCGCGCGTCGCCGGACACCGCGACGAGGTGCGCGAGCGCGCGCAGCGTCCCGGGATCCGCCGTCTCGAGCTCGTCGACGACCAGCACGAGCGGCTGCTCGGCCGCGACCGCGAGCAGCACGTCGGCCATGAGGCGCATGAGGCGTCCCGCCTCGCCCAGCTGCAGCCCGGCGCGCGCGGCCGGCGGCTCGAACGCCCGCTCCAGCGCAGGAATCAGCGCGACGAGCTGGGACGCCGCCGCCGGCAGCTCGCGGACCAGCCGCTCGACCGGCGCGGTCTGCGCGTAGTGGCCGAGCGCCTCGGCGATGCTGCCGCGCCCGTAGAGCACGGTCGCGGCGCCGGCGGCCACCTCGGCGAAGCGCGCGAGCAGCGCGGTCTTGCCGATCCCGGGCTCGCCCCCGACGAGCACCACGCGCCGCTCGCCTGCGCGCGCCGCCTCGAACGCTCCCATGAGCTCGTGCAGCTCTCGCTCCCGGCCGGCGAGCAGCGGCGGGACGTGGACGGCCAGCGCCGGCGGCACACCGAGCGGCATCCATCCGCCGGCGCCCCCGTCGTCGCCGGCCCGCACGCGCGCCGCGAGCTCGCGTGTCGCGGCCGACGGCGCCGAACGCAGCTGGGTGCGGAAGCTCTCGCTGAGCCGCGCGTAGACGGCCAGCGCCGCCGCGCGGTCGCCGACGGCGGCGAGCCGCCGGATCAGCTCGCGGTTGGGCGTCTCGGCGAGCGGGTCGAGTGCCACCTGCTCGCGCGTGAAAACGACCGCGCGGGCGAGGTCCCCACGCGCCTCGGCGGCGGCCGCGAGCTGCGCCAGCACCTCCGGGTCGTCGGGGGCGGCCTCGTGCGCCGCGCGCCAGCGGGGCAGGGCGGCCGCCGGGTCCATCGACGCGAGCCGAGCGCCCGCAGCCGCGGCGCGCGCGCGCTCCGGGGCGTCGGGCGAGAGCACCGCCAGGTGGTCGAGCGCGGCGAGGCGCTCGAGGTCGCGGCCGAGCCCGCGCGCGAGCCGCTCGAGCCGGCGCCACGCGTCGAGGTCGCCATCCGCCGTGGCGAGCGCGGCCGCGAGGTGGTCCGCCGCCCGCGCCGGATCGCCGAGGTGGTCCTCCCACAGCTCGGCGAGCGCGCGGTGCGCCGCGCTCGCGCGGCCGGCGTCGTCGGCGCTCGCGGGATCGAGGAGCGCGAGCGCCCGCGCCAGGTGCTCGGCCGCCTCGCGCGGCTCGCCGACCCGCGCCGCGAGCCGTCCCGCGAGCTCCTCCGCGTCGGACGACGGCGCGAGCGCGCACGCGTCGCGGCTCCGCGCCAGCGCCTCCCCTGGCTCGCCCGCCGCCTCCCACTGCGCCGCCGCGGCGAGCGCCGCGCGCGCCGCTCCGGCGGGGTCGCCCTGGGCCGCGAGGACCTCGCGCGCGCGGTCGAGCACGCGCGCGCCGCGCAGCGCCTCCCCGGCCGCCGCGCACGCCTCGCCGAGGACTTGGAGCGCGTGTGCGTCGCCCGGGCCGAGGCGCAGGGCGTGGTCGACGTGCAGCCGCGCCGCGGCGGGGTCGGCGCCGAGGAGGAGCGCCCCGAGCCGCGCGTGCGCGTCGCCGCGCTCGCCGGGCGTCGGGGCGTAGGCGGCGAGCCGGCGGCAGGCGCGGAGGAGCGCCTCGCGGTCGCCGGCGCGCTCGCCCAGGGCGAGGAGCGCGCGCAGCGCGGGGAGGTGCTCGCGCCGGACCGACAGGGCGGTCTCGATGGCGCTCGCCAGCGCGGCCGCGTCGGCGGACGTGCCGAGCGCGACGCAGGCATCGGCGGCGGCGAGCGCCGACGACACCTCGCCGCGGCGCGCGGCGAGCTCCGCCAGCTCGGCGAGCGCGGAGGAGGCCTCGGCCCCCTCGCCGCGCGCGCGGTGCACCTGCGCGACGACGGCGAGCGCTGCGGGGAAGTCGCGCCGCCGCGCGAGCGCGGCGCGCGCGCGCGCGAGCGCCTCCCCGTGCGTCGACGGATCGGCGGCGAGGAGCGTGAGGAGCCGCGCGCAGGCGAACGGGTCGGCCGCGCCGCCGTCCACCGCGGCACGGTAGGCACCGCGCGCGGCGAGGAGCTCGCCGGCCGCCGCGAGCCGCTCGGCGTCGGCGAAGGTGAGCGCGCCGTCGAGCGCGACGGCCACCTCGCCGTCGGGCGCCGGCACCGGCTGAGGGCTCGACGCATCCCACGCGAGGCGCAGCGCGCCCGGGGAGAGCTCGATCGCGGCGAGCCGCGCCGGCGACAGCCGCGGCACCTTCCACCCGCGCGACGGCAGGAGCCGGCGGAGCAAGAGCGGGAGCGGATCGACGACGCGCCCCGCACCGCCTTCCCGGCCCGGCGCGCCGGCCGCGCCGCCTGAGCCGCCCGACCCGAGGACGCGGCGCGCCAGACAGAACGCCGGGAGGTCGGAGGGTGCGTAGAGGCGCGCCTCGTGGACGAACAGCTCCACCTCGCGCCCGCCGCTCGGCAGGAGCGCGGCCTTGAAGGTGAACGGGACCCCGCCGTGGAGCGCGCCGGAGCCCTCGAGGAAGCCGGCGCGCGTCGCGACGGCGAGCGACGCGAAGCCGGCGGAGGCGAGGTCGAGCCGCGCCACGAGCGACGCCAGCGCCTCGTCCCCGACGACGACCTCGAGCCGCTCGAACGTGCACAGGCGGTGGCGGAACTGGGCCGCTCCGAGCGCGACCTCCACCGGCGCCGGGGCGTCCGGGATCGCGAGCGACAGCTCGACCAGCTCGACGCCTCCGGCGAGCGGCTGCGCCGGAAGGCAAGCGTGCGCCGAGCCGCGTTCGAGGCGGAGCTCCAATCCCGCGGCGCGAGGGCCAGCGTCCCGATCGGCGCGGATCACGCGGCGAATCCTAGCGGAGGACGGTCCGGTAACGAAGGACGGACCCGCCTCATCGGTCGGATCGGGTCAGGACGCACCCCCCTCCGCCCGGTGGACCGGACGGAGGAGGAGTTGCGCAACCACTACTGGGGCCGCGAGACCGGCGGATCGACGTGGACGCCCTGGGCCACCTCGGCGCCGCCGCGGCGGTTCACGAAGAACGTCCTCCGCGCCTGGAACTCCTCGTCTTCACGGGCGAAGACGGTCACGCTGTTGTTCCCCGGCTTGAGCGGCACGTCCGCGGCGAAGTCGACCTTCGTCGCGCCGTTCGACTCCGGGACCACCTTGAAGAAGACCTTCTGGTCGTTCACGAAGATGAAGACGTCGCGCAGCCGGGTGCGGGCGCCGGGGACGCCGGCCGGGACGGAGGCCGTCCCCTCGACGTGCAGCTTCTCACCCTCGACCACCGGCGCGCCCTGCGCCGGGTTCGGCGAGGTGAAGGCGATGCGCGGCGGCTCGCGCTGCCACACCTCGGCGACGTTCGTCGTCGCGGCGCGCGCCCCCTGCGCCGGCTCGAGGTCCGCCGCGGGCGCCCAGCCGTAGCGGCCCTTCGCCCACTCGACGCGCACCAGGTCCCCGATGCGGCCCGCCACCGGGAGCACGGCGCCCTTCTTCGCCACCGCGATGGCGGGTGCCTCGGCCGACGCGCCGGCCGCGAGGAGCGACTGCGGCACCTTCACGCGCATGGCGCCCGAGGCGACCGCGCGCGCCTTCCCCTCCGCGGCGACCGGGAACTCGATCCGCTCGGACACGTACTCGTCGAGCTTCTCGTCCACGATCATCACGCGCAGCGGCATGACGTCGGCCTTGAGGCCCTTCTTCAGCTCCACCTGCATGAGCGCGGTCTTCACCTCGCCCGGCTTGATCGAGCCGACGACGACGCGCCCCTTCTTGATGAACGTCTTCTCGTCGCCCAGGTTCTTGAGCGACACGTAGGTCTTCTCGCCCGACGCGCCCTGCCCCTCGTTCTTCACGTCGACGCGCAGCGTGACCTCCTCGCCGCGCTGCACGAGGCCGTCGCCGTTGCCGGTCGCGTCGTCGTCGACCTGCGTCGAGAAGGCGAAGAGCGGCTTCTGCGTCTCGATCACGTCGATGGCGGTGACCGCCTCCGGCGGGGCGCGCCCGCCCTCGTCCTCGAAGTGCAGGCGCACCTCGTCGTGCCGCGTGTCCATGCCCTTCGGCAGCTTCACGGGCACCGTCCAGCTGCGCTTCTCCCCGGGCTTCACGAGCCCGAAGACGAACTCGCGGCGGTCGAGGAGCGGCGTCTTGTCGACGAGCGTCCAGCCGCGCAGCCTGCGGAACGCGCCGTCGCCCTTGTTCTCGACGGTGACGGTGAGCGGCAGCGTCTCGCCGGCGACGAAGCGCTTCCCCGGCGCGGGCGAGACCGACACCACCGCGCGCGGCGCGCCCTGCGCTCCCGCCGACGACCAGTCGACGCCCAGCTCGGCGAGCTTCGCCTCGAGGCGCTTCCCCTCGGCGTCGTGCTTCTCGGTCACGAACCCCTTCGCCGCCTCGAGCAGGCGCGGGCGATCCGGGAAGGGCGAGCGGGCGAGGAACTCGCGCGCGAAGCGGATCTGGTAGTCCTCGACCAGCTCGTCCGGGTTCGCGTCGGCGTCCTCGTCCTCCTGCTGCTCGGGCGTCAGCTCGTCGGCGCCCACGCCCGCCTCGCCGTGGGCGCGCGCGGCCTGCTCGCGCTTCGCGTCGGCCTTCATCGCCTTCGCGACCGTGTCCTCCTTCTCGTCGAGGAGGTAGCGCAGCTCGAGCGAGGCCTTCTCGGTGCGGTTCCGGCGCTCCTGCGCGCGCTTCTCCAGCTCCGCCGCGGAGAGCGACGCGTCGGCGGGGTTCGTGAAGTGCTTCTCGAGGTCGACCTCGCCGAGCGAGCGCGGCGGCGCGAAGTAGTTCACCGCGTCCTTGAGCGCGCGGCCGGGGAGGAGCAGCACGTCCGGCGTGACGCCGACCTCCTGGATCGAGACGTCACCGGGGGTGAGGTACTGCGCGATGGTGAGCTTCAGCGCCGCGTCCTCGTTCGGCCGCGTCGGGTCGGAGAAGTCGTAGAGGACCTGCACCGAGCCCTTGCCGAAGGTCTGCCGCCCGATGACGAGCGCGCGGTTGTTGTTCTTGAGCGCGCCGGCGACGATCTCGCTGGCGGAGGCCGAGCTGTTGTTCACGATGACGACGAGCGGGAGGTTCACGAGGTCGTCGCGATCGGCGTGCGCCTCCTTCACCTCGTGCACGTTGCCGCCGCCGACCGTCTTCACGATGACGCCCTCCGACAGGAAGAGGTCGGAGACGTTGATCGCCTGCTCGAGCAGGCCGCCCGGGTTCCCGCGCAGGTCGAGCACGAAGCCCTTGAGCTGGCCGCCGTTCTGCGCCTTCTGCGCGGCGACCGCCGCGGCGAGGTCGCGCGTCGTGTTGGCCGAGAACTGCGACAGCTTCACGTAGCCGATGCCGCCCTCGAGCAGCTTCGCCTGGGGCACGGTCTCGACGTTGATGACCTCGCGCGCGAGGTCGTAGCGGCGCGGCTCGGGCGTGCCGGGCCGGACCACGCTGATCGCGACGCGCGTCGCCGGGCGGCCGCGCAGCCGGTCGACCGCGTCCTGCAGGTCCATGTTCACGGTGGACTGCTCGCCGATCTTCGCGATGACGTCCTTCGGCTTGATGCCCGCCTTCTGCGCGGGCGTGTTCTTGAGCACGCGCACGACGGTGAGGTTCCCGTCGCGCATCGCGATGACGAAGCCGAGCCCGCCGAACTCGCCCTTCGTCTGCAGCCGCATCTCGCGGAAGTTCTTCGGGTCGAGCAGGATCGAGTGCGGGTCGAGCGTCGAGAGCATCCCGTTCGTCGCGGCGTACTCGATGTCGCGCAGGTTCTTGTGCGCGACGAGGTGCTGCTGGACGAAGCCCATCACCTCGCCCATCACGACGCGGACGTCGAAGATCGTCTTCACGCCGGAGATGTCCACCGGCCGCGAGGCGCTGCCCACGGTGAGCGTGAGCTTGCCCGACTTCACGTCGCCGTCGACCATCACCTCGGCCACCGTCTTCTCGACCATGTCGAGCGCGGCCACCACCATGCCCTTCGGATCGATGCGCGACGCGTCCACGTAGTTCTCGTGGACGTAGTGCACCGCGCGTGAAAACACGGGCAGCTTCTCGAGCGGGTAGTTCGGATCGTCCGCGGTGGAGGACGGCACGTCGCGCACCGCGAGCTGCGCGGTCCGCGGCTCCGCCTGGGCCTTGGCGTAGGCGAGGTACGTGACGCCGGAGGCGAGGGCGAGCGTCGCGGAGAGCGTGGCGACGAGGCGGGCGGGACGGATCATGTGGGGGCGCCGATTCATCGACTGCGGGGTGGAGCGACGATCGAGGATAGGGAGGGGTGGGGGGGGGCGCAGGGAGAACGGGGGGGCGGGCGGCCGCGAGCCGGGCTGCGAAGTGCGCGGGACCACGAGGACTTTAACGCGCCGCCGGCGCGCGTGCTTCCCCGGCGGGCAGAGCCGCGTGTCGGACGCGCGCGGGAGACTCGCGCGAGACCCAATGGTCCGTCGTCACCCGCACCTCGCCGCGCTCGGCGGGTATCTCGCGCTCGCCGCGGCGACGACCTGGCCGCTCCTCGCCCGCTTCGGCAGCGAGCTCGCCGGCGATCGCGGCGACGCCTGGCAGACGCTCTGGGGCTTCTGGTGGTGGCGCGAGCGGGTCCTCGCTGGCGCGTCGCCCTTCGCCTGTGACGCGCTGCGCTGGCCCTGGGGAACGCCGCTCTGGCTCCAGACGTGGGATCTCCCGTCGGCGCTCGCCCTGCTGCCGGCGTGGTGGCTCACCCCGGGCGTCCCGCCGGTCGCGCTCTACAACGCCGCGCTGTTCGCGAGCTTTCCGCTCGCGGGGTTCACGGCGTACCTCCTCTGCCGCGAGCTGTGGGGCGGCGAGCTCGCCGCGTTCCTCGCCGGCGCGCTGTACAGCTTCAGCACCTACCACTTCGCGCACGCGCTCGGGCACCTGCACGTCGCGTCGATCGAGTGGTCCCCGCTGTACCTCCTCGGCCTCGTCTGGACGGTGCGGCGCCGCGGTGTGCGCGGCCCGCTCACGGCCGGGGCCGGCCTCGCCCTCGCCGGGGCGGCCTCGCTCTATCACCTCGCCTTCTGCCTCGTCGCGACGGCGGTGCTCCTCGGGGCGTGGGTCCTCGCCGACCGCCGATCGGTGCTCACCGCTCCCGTGGCGCGCCGCGGCGCGCTCCTCCTCGCCACCTTCGCGCTCCTCCTCGGTTGGGACCTCGCGGGGATGGTCGCCGCCGCCCGGGCGGAGCCCTATGCCGGGAGCCACGACGCGGGCTTCTTCTCGGCGGACCTGCAGGCGTTCTTCGTCCCCAACGCGGCGAGCGCGTGGCGCGACGGCTTCGACGGCTGGCGCGCGTGGAGCGGCAACGACGCCGAATCGGCCGCGTACGTCGGCTACGTCGCGCTGGCGCTCGCGCTGTACGCGGCCGTGCGGCTCCGCGCCGCGCGCCCGTGGCTCGCGGTCGCGGCCGTCGGCGCGGTCCTCGCGCTCGGGCCGCACCTGCACGTCGGCGGCCGCGTGCTCGAAGCGCCGCCGCTCCCTTACGCCCTCCTCGTCCGCCTCGTACCGCCGCTCGCCTGGAGCGGCGTGCCGACGCGCTTCACCTGGCTCGTCACGCTCGGCGTGTCGGTCGCGGCCGGCGCGACCCTCGCGACGCTCTCGCGCGGTGGCCGGCGCGGCGCGCTCCTCGCGTGCGCGCTCGCGGGGCTCGCCCTCCTCGAGGCGTGGCCCCACCCGTTCATCACCTCGCAGTGGCCCGCGCCGCGCTACCTCCAGGACCTCGCCGCCGACGCGGAGCGATGGGCGGTCCTCGACGCGACGGCGCCGACGCGCCAGCTCTGGCACCAGATGCTGCACCGCCACCCGCAGGTCGGCGGGTACGTGACGCGCGCGCCGGAGCGCCTCGAGCGCCTCCTCGCGGAGACGCCGGTGCTGCGCGCCTTCTACGGCGATCCCGACGCCGACCCGCCGCCGCGCGACGCGGCAGTGCGCGCGCTGCAGGACATGAACGTGCGCTTCGTGGTGGTCGACGGCGCGCGCCTCTCCGCCGCGCTCGCGCTCGGCGTGCGGCGCGTCTACCGCGGCGACGGCCTCCAGATCTTCGAGATCCCGCCCCGGCCGCGCTGAGCGGCTGTCCCGAACCTCTTCACCTTCGGACCGCGACGGGAGCGGGATCGGAATGCCACGCGCTGGCGGCGCCGTGGTCGTAGACGAGGGCGCCGCCCGCCTTGCCCGCGTAGAGCGCGAGCCCGGCGGTGGCGAGCGTCGTCGCCACCGCGAGCGCGACCGCGCTGCGCGGGCGGGCAGCGAGGAGCAGGCCCGCTGCGGCGAGCGCCCCGACGCCGAGCCCGGCCGACCACAGGAACGCCTCGGCGCGCTCCTCGTGCTCGTGGATGAGGCTCTTCGGGACGACGCGCGCCACGAGCTTCTCCTCGCGGTCGCCGAGCTGGGCCGCGGCGATGCCCCCGGCGACGAGGAAGACCTGGAGTCCCACGGCGATCCACCACGCCCGCCGCGGCAGCGCACCGCGCAGGACGGCGACACCGATTCCCAGGACGAGCGCCGGAGCGACGAGGGCGAGTCCGATGGGGAGGTGGACCAGCGCAGGGTGGAGCGGTACGTTCGGCATGTCGTTCCTCGTGCGACGTCTGGTGCGGCGGGAGGTGTGCGGCGAGCCGGGACTATGAGGGGCGGAGGAGCGAACGGCCATGCAGCAGATGACGCAGGAGGAAAACCCGAGCAAACCCGCCGTGCTCGACGCGAGGCGCGCTCGCCACATCGAGCGGAAGCAGGTGCTCCAGACCTGGGGGCCGGCGGCGCTCTTCGCCTTCATCGCTGCCGCGATCGGGGGCGACCTCGCCTCCGACGTCTTCGCCGGCGCGAGCGGAGGGCACCTCGTCGCCGAGTCGTTCGTCATGGGCCTGTCGCTCCTCGGCCTCTCCGCGATGTACACGCAGCTCCGCACCGAGCGCGCCCGCGCGCGCGACCTCCAGCGCGACCTCGACGGAACGCGCGCCGACCTCGCGCGCTGGCGCGACGAGGCGCAGGAGCACCTCCGCGGCCTCGGGGCCGCGATCGACACCCAGTTCCGGCGCTGGGAGCTCACTCCCGCCGAGCGCGAGGTGGCGCTGCTCCTGCTGAAGGGCCTCTCCCTCAAGGACATCGCCGACCTGCGCGCGACGAGCGAGCGGACGGTGCGGCAGCAGTCGCTCGGGATCTACCGGAAGTCCGGGGTCGCCGGCCGCGCCGAGCTCGCCGCCTTCTTCCTCGAGGACCTGCTCCTGCCGTCCGAGACCGCGCGCGGCGCTGGTTGACGCGCTGCGTACGGCGCGTGGCGCGCCCCGGCGGGCGGCGATACAACCCGGCTCATGTCGCTCGACCGCCGCACCACCGAGAGCCCCCCGGTCCGCGGCGTGGGCGATCTCGTCACCTGGTTCCGCGCCCGCGAGCGGCCGACGTCGGAGTGGAAGGTCGGCCTCGAGCACGAGAAGGTGCCGCTCGTCGCGGGCACGCTCGACCCCGTCCCCTACGACGGCTCGCGCGGCATCGGCGCCGCGCTGCGCGCCTTCGAGCGCTTCGGCTACGAGCCGTTCCAGGAGGGGGGCCACGTCATCGCCGCGCAGAAGCGCGGGCTCACGATCTCGATCGAGCCGGGCGGTCAGGTCGAGCTTTCCGGGCGCCCGTTCCAGGACGTCCACGTCGTCGCCGCCGAGCTCGACCGCCACCTCGAGAAGTGCCGCGCGGTCGACGACGAGCTGGGGATCGAGCTGCTGGCGGTCGGCTACCGCCCGTGGGGGACGCCGGCCAGCGCCTGCTGGATGCCGAAGTCGCGCTACGTCGTCATGCGCCCGTTCCTCGCCGCCCGCGGCGCCCGCGCCGAGGACATGATGGCGATGACCGCCTCGGCGCAGGTCTCGTTCGACTTCGGGTCCGAGGCCGACATGGCCGCGAAGCTCGCGATGGCGCTCGCCGTGCAGCCGGCGGTCGTGGCGCTCTTCGCCAACGCACCGGTGGTGAACGGCCGCGAGGCGGGGTGGAAGAGCTTCCGCTCGGCGGTGTGGGAGGCGGTCGATCCGGCGCGCTCGGGCCTCCTCGCCTTCGCCTTCGAGCCGGGGTTCCAGGGCGACGCGTACCGGCGGTACGTCGAGTGGGCGCTCGACGTCCCGATGATCTTCCTGCGCCGCGGCGGGCGCTACCTCGAGACGGCAGGCCGGACGTTCCGCGCGTTCCTCGCCGAGGGGCTCGGCGGCGAGCGCCCCACCCTCGACGACTGGGAGGACCACCTCACGACGCTCTTCCCCGAGGTGCGCGTGAAGGGGGTGGTGGAGGTGCGCGGCGCCGACGCCTGCGACGCCGCGATGACGAAGGCGCTCGCCGCGCTGTGGAAGGGCCTCCTCTACGCCCCGAGCGCGCGCGCCGACGCGGCGGCGCTCTTCGCCGCGCTCGACGTCGGGGAGCGCCGCGCGCTCAACGTCGCCGCCGGGCGCGAGGGGCTCGCGGCGCGGCTCCCCCGCGCCGGGACGCTGCGCGACGCCGCCGTCGACCTCGTCGAGATCGCGGCGAACGGCCTCTGCCGCCAGCGCTGCTGCGGCGAGAAGGGCCAGGACGAGCGCGTGTGGCTCGAGCCGTTGCGCGCGCGCGCCGCCTCGGGCCGCTCGCCCGCCGACGAGGCGCTCGAGGCGTTCCGCCGCGGCGGGCCGCGCGCGCTCGCCGAGCACCTGCGCGTCGCCTGACGGGCGGTACTCAGTCGCGATGAGCGCATGAGATGGGGGGTCTCGGGGGGAGAGTTTCTCCCCCCGGAGTGAGGCGCCGCAGGCGCCGGATCTTCGCAGTTGCGGGCGGTGACGCTCGAGCCTCGGGTGAACCGACGCGCAACTGCGGGGCACCTCCCGGCTGCTCCGTCGGGGGTTTCGGGCCGACGGGAGGGGCCCCGCTCACCTGCCGCGCTACAGGGCGTGGCAGGAAGTGCAGAGGGCGCTGCGGTTCATCGACACCGCGGTGTGGTTCGGCTCGGCCGAGGCGCCGTCGTGACAGGAGACGCAGGTGATCTTGCCCTCGGGAAGGTAGATGCGGCGAGACACCTGGAAGCGCGTGAGGAGCCGCAGGTTCCGCGCCGCCGCGCTATCGTACGAGACGTCGACCGGGTGCTCGCCGATGCCGACGAACGCGTGCGCGCCGGTGACGAGTCCGTCGTGGCACGAGACGCACGCCTGGACCGTGGCGGCCGTGCGGTCCTCCGTGCGGAGCGTGCACAGCTCCGCGGCGGACCGGGTCGCGGGGCGGGCCTCGCCGGCGGCGAGGAGGAGGACCATGGCGGCGACGAGCTTTCGGTGCGCGCTCTTCATGCCCACCGCGTAGAGCGAGCGCCGGGCCAGGGTTCACGGTGCGAAAAGCCGAGTCGTTTCGCGCCGCCACAATCCTTCGTACCGTCCGCATGGCAGAGTCCCCCCGGACCGTGGCACGAGGACCCCCTTGGGGGGCAGAAGAGACGTAACCAGTCGCCGCTCGGCAGGTTTTGCCGTGCGCGGGTGCCGCGGGACCTTCGCGCGGGAGCCACCCCGGGGGATCGTGGGAATGTCCGAGCGAACCCGCGGGGTTCACGGCGGCGCCCGGTCAAGTGAGCTCCCGCGGCGCTCGCGCCGCCGTGACCGACTTCCGGCGCCTGGCGGCGCCTCACTCCGGGGGGAGAGACTCTCCCCCCGAGACCCCCCATCGCGAGGGTCAGCTCAACCGAGAACCGCCATCATCCATGACTGTGGTTCACGAGGCGCAACGCCCACATCGCCGCGACGCCGGCGAGGAGCGACGCCGAGAGCTTGAGCTTCGACCCGCCGCGGCGGTGCAGCTCGGGGAGGAGGTCGGAGAAGGCGAGGTGAAGGAACGTCCCGGCGCTCGCGGCGAGCGCGAACGAGGTGAACGCCGGCGCCTGCACGAACCCGCGCACGACCACGTAGACGGCGGCGCCGAGCGGCACCATCAACGCGAACACGGCGTTCATCCCGAGCGCGCGCCCGCGCGAGTAGCCCTCGGCGCGCAGGATCGCGGACAGCGAGAAGGACGACGGGATCTTGTGCGCGAGGATCGCGACGAAGACGAGGAAGCCGAGCGCCGCGTCGGTGGAGGCCGCGCCGAGCGCGAAGCCGTCGACGATGGTGTGGAGCGAGAGCCCGACGAACGCGGCGAGGCCCATGGTGTGGACCTCGCAGCCGGTCGCGTCGCCCTCGACGTGCACGTGCCCCGGCGTGCCGTGGGGGTGCGCGATCGCCGCCTCGGTCGGGCCCGGCTCGGCGCAGACGTGCACGAGCACGAAGCGCTCGAGGAGGAACAGGAACAGGAACCCGACGAGCACGAACGGCAGCGCCGAGAGGCCCGCGCCCTCCACCGCCTCGGGCAGCATGTGCAGGAAGGCGGCGCCGAGCATGACGCCGGCGGAGAACGACAGGAGCCCGTCGGAGCGGCGCATGCGCCCGAGCAGCGGGAGCGCGCCGCCGGCGAGCGCGCCGACGAGGATGGCGAAGGCGTAAGCGGCGAGCGCCGCGCCGTTGCTCACGCCCCGAGCCTCAGCGCGCGGATGCGCCGCGCGAGCGTCCCGCGGTCGATCCCGAGCACCCGCGCGGCGTCGGCGCGCACGCCCTTCGCGCGCGAGAGCGCGGCCGCGATGAGCGGCCGCTCCACCTCGTGCAGCACGGCCTGGTAGAGCCCGGTCGCGGAGTGCCCCTGGAGCTGCTCGTAGAACCTCTCGATGCGCTCGCGGATCTCCCACTCGAGCGGCATCGGGCGGGCGAGCCGGCCGTCCACGAGGTCGAAGCGCTCGCGGGCGACGAGCGCGCGCCCCTCGCCGGGGCTGCGCGCGCGCACGATCGTCGCCCCGGCGTCGGCGCAGGCGCGGAGGAGAGCCTCCGGCGCGTCGGCGAGGAGGAGGGCGCGCACCGGCTACTCGCCGCCCTCGCGGGCGGCCCCGGCGAGCGCCGGATCGAGGTCGAAGCTGTCGCCGCCGGGCGGGAAGTGCAGCTCGAGGAGCCGCCGCACCTCGGCCGCCGTGGTGAGCTCTCCCGCGTCGCGGCGGAAGTGGGCGCCGCCGCGGCGGCCGCGCGTGTACCAGAGGAGGTGCTTGCGGAGCTCGCGGATCGCGAGCCGCTCGGCGGCGTCGGCGGGCTCGTCGGGCGCCTGGCGGCGGCGGTGGTCGATCTGGAGCTGCACGTGCTCCAGCACGATCGCCTTCCACTCGTCCCGGGTCGGCGGGCCCGGCCGCGGCTCGCCGCGCTCCGCCGCGCGGAGCTCGCGGAAGATCCACGGGTTCCCGCAGGCGCCGCGCGCGACCAGCACCGCGTCGCAGC
>JBJMQK010000404.1:0-10835 GCA_045802735.1 Anaeromyxobacteraceae bacterium
GCTCGCGAGCGCGCTCGCGATCGCCGCCGCGCTCCTCGTGCCGGCGGGCCTCGCGGCGGCGCGCTGGCTCGAGCGCCGCCCGCTCGCGCGCGCCGAGGCGCTCCTCGCCGCCGGCCGGCCGGAGGCGGCGCGCGACGTCCTCGCGCCGGCGGTCGAGCGGCGCCCCGACGACGCGCGCCTGCGGACGCTGCAGGGCCGCGCGCTGCACCGGATCCGCGGCGCCGCGCCGGCGGCGCTCGACGCGTACGCGCGCGCGCTCGACCGCGACCCGCGGGCGCTCGACGGCGCACCGCTCTCGGACCTCGCGAGCGACCTCGCCGACCGCAGGCTCGCCGATCACGCCGCGCGGCTCCTCGCGCGCGTCGGGACTCCGGCGGTGCCGGCGGTGCTCGAGGCCACGCGCGCCGGGCCGGGCTCGGCGCGGCTCCGCGCGCTGGAGCTCGCGCGCGACCTCGGCGCGGAGGAGCGCGTCGACCGCATCGCCGCGTACGTGTCGCTCCTCGGCGACGACGAGTGCGAGGTGCGCCGGGCCGCCGCGCGCCGCCTCGGGGACATCGGCACCCCCGCCGCGGTGCCGCGCCTCACGGAGCTCGCCCGCGCCACGCGCCCGCTGCGCGGCCTCTTCGGCGCGACGCAGCAGGTCCCGCAGTGCAGCGCCGCGGAGGCGGAGGCCGCGCTGCGCCGCATCGCCAAGGCGCGCCACGACGCCGCCGAACCGCCGGTGGCGCTCCCCCAGCGGGCGCGCTAACCATGGCGGCGCCAGTTCAGTGACCCCCCATCGCGAGCGTCACTTCAACTGCGCAGCGCCAGCACGAGGAGGACGCACATGATCGAGGTGGAGCTCACGGGCGGCGACGCGCTCGCGCTCGAGGCGGGGCTGCTCGCGGTGCCGGTGTTCCAGGAGGACCTCGACGGGAAGCCCAAGGGGATCGCGCTCCTCCTCGACGGCCGCCTGGGAGGCCACCTCGCGGCGGCGGCCAGGGAGGAGGGCTTCGCCGGAAAGGCGGGCGAGGCGCTCCAGCTCCACACCCTCGGGCGCCTCCCGGCGGCGCGCGTGGTGCTGCTCGGGCTCGGCCCCCGCGCGAAGGCCGAGGCGATGGCGGCGGGCGGGTTCGAGCCGCTCCGCGCCGCGCTGGGGCGCGCCGCCCGCGACGGGCGCAAGGCGGGGGTCACGCGCCTCGCCATCGCGCTCCCACCCGGCCTCGCCGCCGACGGCGCGGCGCGCGCCGCGGTCGAGGGCGCGCTCCTCGGCGCGTACCGCTTCGAGCGCTACAAGTCGAAGAACGGCGCGAAGCCGGCCCTCGCGAAGATCGTCGTGGCGCTCGACGGCGAGGCGTCGGCGGCGTCGGCGCGCGCCTCCGTCGACCTGGCGCGCGAGATCGCCGCCGCGGTCGCCTGGGCGCGCGACCTCGTGAACGAGCCGCCCCTCGCGTGCACGCCCTCGGCGCTCGCCGACGCGGCGCAGGCGCTCGCGCGCGCGGCGAAGCTCCGCTGCGAGGTGCGCGGCGCGAAGGAGATCGCCGCCCTGGGGATGGGGATGTTCGAGGGCGTGACGCGCGGGTCCGCCGAGGAGCCGCGGCTCGTGAAGGTGTCCTACGTCCCGAAGGACGGCGCCCGCTCCGCGCCGCTCGTGCTCGTGGGGAAGGCCATCACCTTCGACTCGGGCGGCCTCTCGCTCAAGCCGACCGACAGCATGGTCACGATGAACAGCGACATGGCCGGGAGCGCCGCCGTGCTCGCCGCGATGCGCGTCGTCGCGAAGCTCGCGCCGCCCTTCCCGGTCCACGCGCTCCTGGGCGCGTGCGAGAACATGCCGGGCGGGCGCGCCTACAAGCCGAGCGACGTGCTGCGCGCCTACAACGGCAAGACCGTCGAGGTGACGAACACCGATGCCGAGGGGCGGCTCGTCCTCGGCGACGTGCTCGCCTGGGCAGTGGACACCCTCGCCCCCGCGGCGATCGTGGACGTGGCGACGCTCACCGGGGCGTGCATCGTCGCGCTCGGCCAGACCACCGCCGGCGCCTTCGGGCCGGACGGCCCGGCGATGGACGCGGTGCTCGCGGCGGCCCGCGCCGCCGGCGAGGACGTCTGGCGCCTGCCGCTCACCGAGGCGGTGAAGGACAACCTGCGCTCCGACATCGCCGACATGCGGAACACCGGCGAGCGCTGGGGCGGCGCGATCGCCGCGGCGCACTTCCTGAAGGAGTTCGTCGGGGAGACACCGTGGGTGCACCTCGACATCGCCGGCCCGTCGCACGCCACGAAGGAGCGCGGCTACGTGGGGAAGGGCGGCACCGGCGTGGCGGTGCGCACGCTCGTCGAGCTGGTGCGGGCGTGGCGCGCGCCGGGGGGCGCCTCGGGCGAGGCGAAGGCGCCGCCGAAGCGGAAGCGGCGCGCGGAGGCGGCGACCCGCTCGTCCTGAGCGTAGCCGCGCAGCGGCGGAGTCGAAGGACGTCGGCTCTCGCCGGCGTTACGTCTCACCGGTGCGCCCCCTCGACGAGCTGGAGCTGCTCCTCCGCCCCGCGGCGGGCGGGCTGTACGTCGTCTCGACCGGGCGCGCCGGACAGCTCGCGGTGCAGCGCCGCATCTACGGCGGCGACGGCGAGAACGAGGTCGCGGCCCGCTGGAAGGAGGCGCTCCGCCGGATCCCCGCGGCGAGGGTGCTCCTGCTCGGCATCCCCTCCGACGTCGGCGCGGGGCTCCTCCGCGGCGCGAACATGGGCCCGCAGGCGATCCGCTCGCGGATGGTGGACGAGGACCCGGAGTGGTTCGCGCGCGCCGCCGCGAAGGGCGTCGTGGACGTGGGCGACGTGTTCGTCGTCCCGCAGCTCCTCCACGACGACATGCTGTCCGACGGGCAGCGCGAGGCCTCGCGCCGGGCGCTCTATCCCGCGGTGCCCGGCGCCGAGCGCGCCCGGCTCCCGGTGTCGCCGCTCTCCATCGCGGAGCGCGCGCTCGAGCTCCTCGCCGCGCTCGCCCCCGGGGCGGCGCCCTTCCTCCTCGGCGGCGACCACTCCTGCGCCTGGCCCGCGGCGAAGGTGCTCGCCGCGTCGCGGCCAGGCCTCGGCATCGTGCAGATCGACGCGCACACCGACCTCCTCGAGGAGCGGCTCGGCGTGCGCTACTGCTTCGGGACGTGGTCGTACCACGCGAACGAGCTGCTCGGCCGCGGCGGCCGGCTCGTGCAGGTGGGGGTGCGGGCCTCCCGCCACGAGCGCGCGCACTGGGAGGCGAAGTTCGGGGTGCGCCAGCTCTGGGCGGGCGAGGTGAAGGCCGACCCCGCCGCCGCGCTCGACGCCGTCGTCGCGGCGCTGCGCCTGGCGGGCGTCGAGCGCGTCTACTTCTCGAACGACATCGACGGCACGGACGAGAGCTTCGCGCGCGCCACCGGCACGCCGGAGCCGGAGGGCCTCGACGCCGAGTTCGTCGTGGCGCTCATCCGCCGCCTCGGCCGGGACGTCGGGCTGGCAGGTGGCGACGTGATGGAGGTCGCGCCACCGCTCGCGCACGGCGACGGCGAGCCGGAGCGGACGCTCGCGCTCGCGTCGCGCTACGCGCGCGAGACCATCGAGGCGATCCTCGGCGAGAAGGTGTAGCGGCCGGAACGCGCACGGCCCGGCGCTCTCGCACCGGGCCGCCTTGCTGCGTCGTCCTCGGCGCTCGGCGCTACGCCTTCACCTCGACCGTCCGGTGCTCCGGCGCGGCGCCCGTGAGCAGCGAGACCGCGGCGCCGGCGACCGAGCCGCCGACCGCGAAGAGCGCGCCGACGCCGACGACGCCCAGGACCATCCCGAAGACGATGAGGCCGCGCACGAGCAGCGTCGCCTGGAGCGGCGTCCCGAAGATCCCGCCCGCGAGCAGCACGCCGGCGTAGCCGCCGTAGAGGAGCGCGGGGAGGAGGCCGAGGGCGAGGAAGGAGGCGAGCCCGATGGCGGCGCCGATGAGCGTGTAGTGCTTGCGGTTCATGAGGTACTCCCGTGCTTCGAAAGAGGTCGGTGGCTTCGGTTCCGGGTGCCCCTTCGCGTCGGCCACCCGCGTGGAAGAGATTGCACGTCGTTTGCCATCTCGCGGGGCACGCTCTTTCGCACGTTTGCACCGGTCATTGTCGGGAAGCGGCGACGCGGTGGCGGGAGGAGGCGACGGCGGGTCGAAGGCGACCTCCGTTCGCCCTGAGGTGGAGCGCTGCGGAGTCGAACGGCGCAAGAACACCAAGGCCCGGAGCGGAAGCGCCGGGCCACGGTCGATGCACGATCTCGAGGAGGTGAGCGCGTCGCCGCGCCTCGCCTGGCGCCATCACTTCGCGCGGACCTTCTCCTCGGCCAGCTTCGGCTCGGGGCGGGGCGACACGAGGACGCCGACCGCCGCGCCCGCGGCCGCGCCGCCGACCACGAAGAGCGAGGCGACGGCGGTGACGCCGAGGACCATCCCGAACACGATGACCGCGCGGACGGCGAGCGTCGCCGAGACCGGCGTCCCGAAGATCCCGCCCGCGAGCATCACGCCGGCGTAGCCGCCGTAGAGGAGCGCGGGGAGCAGCCCGAGCGCGAGGAAGAGGGTGAGACCGATCGCGGCGCCGACGAGGGTGGGGGTCTTGCGGGTCATGGCGTTCTCCTTGGTGGGGTGGCGCTGCACATCGGCCATCCGCCTCGAGGAGATTGCATCGGCGCTGCCAGCGCGCGGCACCGCGGTTTCCGCGGGGTTGCGCGCCGGCGTGTCGGGAAGCGGCGACTGCGGCGTCGCGAGGCGCGACTCGCCGCAGCGGCAGCGCGCCGCGAGTCAGGTGGGACCTCCCAGGACCGCGTGACACCGTTCTCGTTCAGTGAATGCGCGGCGCGAGGGGGAGCCCTGCGACGATCTGCGCCTCCGCCCCGGCGAGCGCGGGGAGGCGCGCCTCGGCGGCGGCTCCGCCGCGCGCCACGGCGAGGTCCACGAGGAGGCGCTCGTGGCCGCCCTCGGCGACCGCCAGCCGGCGATAGAGGTCGCGCAGGCGCCCCGCGGGCAGCGCCTCGCCGAGGAGCGCGAGCCGCTCGCAGCTCCGCGCCTCGATGAGCGCGCCGACGAGGAGCCGGTCGAGGAGGCGCGGCGCACCCGGACGCACGAGCCGCAGGAGGCCCTGGGCGTAGGGGTCGCCCTCGTCCCGCGGGAGGTGGACGCCCCGGTGCGACAGCTCGTTGAGGACGGCGAAGAAGTGCTCCGACTCCTCCCGCGCGAGGCGCGCGAGCGGCCGCACCAGGTCGGCTTCGCTCGGGTGATCGCCGACGAGCTTCAGGGCCGTCGCCGCCGCCTTCCTCTCGCAGTGCGCGTGGTCGCCGAGGGTGCGGTCGAGGTCGGAGAGCGCGATGCCGACCCAGCGCGGGTCGGTCGCGGAGCGGAGGATGGACATGGGAGGGGGAGCTTAACGGGGGGCGCGTGCGTCCGTCCTTCGACTCCGCTGCGCTACGCTCAGGACGAACGGGGAATGGGTGCGCATTCGGGGTCGAGTTCGGGGTCGGGGTCTGGTCGCAAAGATTCCGTTCGCCCTGCGCGTAGCGCCGCAGGCGCGGAGTCGAAGGGCCCGAGCCGCCTTTACTCGCCGAGAATCTCCTCGACCATCGCCGCGGTGAGCACCGCCTTCCCGCGCGGCACCCGCTCCATCCGGAACCCCGCCACGAGGTCCGCTGGCGCGAGCCTCGCGCCGCGCTCCGCGAGCCCGGAGAGCGCCGCGAGGAGCCCCACCACCGCCCGCGGGTCTGCCCCGCGCTCGCGCAGCTCACCCAGCGAGAGCGCCCCGTGGCGCTTCGCGAGGCGCTCGCCGTCCGCGCCGACGACGAGCGGCACGTGCGCGAAGCGCGGCGGCGCTGCGCCGAGGGCGCGATGGAGGAGGAGCTGGCGCGCCGTGGACGCGAGGAGGTCGTCGCCGCGCACGACCTCGCCGATCCCCATCGCGGCGTCGTCCACCACCACCGCGAGCTGATACGCGGCGATGCCGTCGGCGCGCATGACGACGAAGTCGCCGGTCTCGCGCGCGACGTCGAACGCACACGCGCCGTGGACGCCGTCCACGAACGGCACCGGCCCGGGCGCGGCGCGGAAGCGCCAGGCAGGGCGCCGGCGGCGCGCGCGCTCCTCGACCTCGGTGGGCGCGAGCCGCGCGCAGGTCCCGGGGTAGCGCGGCCCGTCATCGGCGGGGCCGTGCGGCGCCTGCGACGCGGCTGCGATCTCGGCGCGCGAGCAGAAGCACGGGTACGCGACGCCGGCCTCGCGCAGCCGCGACAGCGCCGCGACGTAGCGCTCGGCGCGCGCAGACTGGCGGTATGGCCCATGCGGGCCGCCCACGTCGGGGCCCTCGTCCCAGTCGAGGCCGAGCCAGCGCAGCTCGTCCAGGATCCGGCCCTCGAGCCCGGCGCGTACTCTCGGTCCGTCGAGATCTTCGACGCGCATGACGAACGACGATCCGGCGGCGCGGGCGGCGAGCCACGCGAGGAGCGCGGTGCGTGCGTTGCCGAGGTGGAGCGGCCCGGTCGGGCTCGGCGCGTAGCGGCCGCGCGACCCTGCGGCGGAATCGGGCATGGATCCAAAATCCTCTTGTCTCTGGCGGCGCCGCACCGCACTCTCATCGCACGATGCGGCAAGCTGGCGTGCTCGTTCCCCTGTTCTCCATCCGTTCACCTTCTGGCTGGGGGCTCGGCGAGATCCCCGACCTCGTCCCGTTCGCCCGCTGGGCCGCCGCGTCCGGCTTCTCCGTCGCCCAGCTCCTCCCGGTGCACGAGACCGCGCGCGGGCAGTCGTCTCCCTACGCGGCGCTCACCGCGTTCGCCATCGACCCGGTGTACATGGCCGTCGACGCGCTCGAGGACTTCGCGGCGGCGGGTGGCCGCGGCGCGCTCTCGTCCGCGGAGCAGGCCGAGGTGACGGCCCTCGCCGCGGCGCCCGCGGTGGCGTGGCCCCGGATCCGCGCGCTCAAGGAGCGCGCCCTCGGGCTCGCGTTTCGCGCCTTCGTGGAGCGGGAGTGGCGCTCGCACTCGTCTCGCGCGCGCGCCCTCGAGGCGTACGCGCGCGAGCACGCGGCCTGGCTCGAGGACTACGTGCTCTTCGTCGCGCTTCACGACCAGCACGGCGGCCGCTCGTGGACGGAGTGGGCGGCGCCCCTGCGAGACCGCGATCCGGCCGCGCTGGCGACGGCGCGCGCCGAGCTGTCCGACCGCGTCCTCTATCACCGCTGGCTCCAGTGGCAGCTCGACGAGCAGTGGCACGCGGCCCGTCGAGCGGCCAACGCGGCGGGCGTCGAGCTCATGGGCGACCTGCCGTTCATGGTCGGGACCGACTCCGCCGACGTGTGGTCGCGGCCCTTCGACTTCCGCCTCGACGCCCGCGTCGGGGTCCCGCCGGACGCGTTCAGCGAGACCGGGCAGGACTGGGGCCTGCCCGTGTACCGCTGGGACGTCATGGAGGAGAACGGCTTCGCCTGGATGAACGCGCGGGCGGAGCGCAGCGCGGACCTCTACGGCCTCTACCGCGTGGACCACGTGGTCGGGCTCTACCGCACCTATTACCGGCCGGACGACGGCGGCCCCCCGGCGTTCATCCCGGCGACCGAGCCCGAGCAGATCGCGAATGGCGAGAAGATGATGGAGATCTTCTCGAAGCGCGCGCGCCTCATCGCCGAGGACCTCGGCACCGTCCCCGACTTCGTCCGCGAATCGCTCACGCGCTGCGAGGTCCCGGGCTACCGCATCCTGCGCTGGGAGCGCGAGTGGGAGGAGAAGGGGCAGCCCTTCCGCGACCCGACGCGCTGGCCCGCCCTCTCGGTCGGCACCACCGGGACCCACGACACCGACACGCTCGCCGAGTGGTACGAGTCGATCGACGCGAAGGAGCGGAAGGCGTTCCTCCAGATCCCGGGCCTCGCCGCGCTGCGCGCGCGCGCGCCGGAGCGCTTCGACACGGGCGTCCGCGACGCCATCCTGGAGGTCGTCTACCGCTCGGGCTCGGACCTCCTCCTCGTTCCTTTCCAGGATGCGCTCGGCGCGCGCGAGCGCGTGAACGTCCCCGGGACGGTGAACGACACGAACTGGTCGTACCGCATGCCGCTCGAGATCGGCGCCCTGGCGGGCGATCTCGCGACGTCGGAGCGCCTGCGGGGACTTGCCGCGCGGAGCGCCCGCACCACCCTTTGAAGGTGCGAGCAGGCGAAGAGGCAGCGGGCGGGGCACAGCTCATCGATTCGGTCGTCGCGGAGCTGCGCGACGGCCTGCGCGAGGGGCGCTTCACCTCGCCGCGCCCCGCGTCCACGTACCGTCTGCAGCTCACGGCCGACTTCCGCTTCGAGCACGCCGCCGAGATCGTGCCCTACCTGCACGACCTCGGCGTGACCGACGTCTACCTCTCCCCCATCCTCGCGGCCGCCAAGGGGTCGTCGCACGGCTACGACGTCGTGGACCACGCACGCCTCAGCCCTGAGCTGGGCGGCGCCGAGGGCTACGCGAAGCTGTGCGAGGCGCTCGCGCGCCACCGGATGGGCCAGCTCGTCGACTACGTCCCGAACCACATGGGCGTGGGCGGCGAGAACGCGATCTGGATGGAGGTCCTCGAGAACGGGCCCTCCTCGCGCTACGCCTACTACTTCGACGTCGACTGGAAGCCGATCAAGACCGAGCTCGACAACAAGGTCCTGCTCCCGATCCTCGGCGAGCAGTACGGCGTCGTCCTCGAGAAGGGCGAGCTCACGCTCGTGCGCGACGGCGGCACCTTCCTCGTCGCCTACTGGGACCACCGCTTCCCCGTCGCGCCGCGGTCCGTGCCGCAGGTCTTGCGCCACCGCCTCGAGGAGCTGCGGGCGAAGCTCGGGCCCGAGGAGCCGAGCGTGTGGGAGCTCGAGAGCATCTGCACGTCGCTCGAGAAGCTCGCGCCGCGCTCGGAGACGGACCCGGCGAAGGTGGCCGAGCGGGCGCGGGAGAAGGAGGTGGCGAAGCGACGCCTCCACGCGCTGTGCGACGTCTCCCCGGCGGTGTGCGAGCACCTCGACGAGAACGTCGCGATCTTCAACGGGCGCCCGGGCGACGCGCGCAGCTTCGACCTCCTCGACCGGCTCCTCGACTCGCAGGCGTACCGCCTCGCGCACTGGCGCGTCGCCGGCGAGGAGATCAACTACCGCCGCTTCTTCGACGTGAACGGCCTCGCGGCGATCCGGATGGAGGACGTGCGCGTCTTCGCCGAGGCGCACCGCTTCACGCTCGGGCTCGTCCGCGAGGGCAAGATCACGGGGCTGCGCATCGACCACCCCGACGGCCTCTACGATCCCACCGCTTACTTCCACCGGCTGCAGGCGTCGGCGCTCGCCGAGCACGGCCGGGAGCTGGCGGCGCGCCGCGGGACGCCGCTCGACGACGACGGCGCGGGGGCGCTGCGGGCGCGCCTCGAGGAGGAGCTGGTGCGCGGGAGCGTCCCGCCGCGGCCGCTCTTCGTCGCGGCCGAGAAGATCCTCTCGGCCTCGGAGCGGATGCCCGAGAGCTGGGCGATCGACGGCACCACCGGCTACGAGTTCCTCGCCGCGGTGAACGGCGTCTTCGTGGACGGGTCGGCGGAGGAGGCCTTCACGGAAGGCTACGCGCGCTTCACCGGCTTCCGGCTCCCCTTCGCCGAGATCGGGTACGAGAAGAAGCGCGTCATCACCTCGTCCTCGATGGCGAGCGAGATCAACGTCCTCGCGCACCGGCTGAACCGCATCAGCGAGACGAACCGGCGCACGCGCGACTTCACGCTCAACGAGCTCAGGCGCGCGCTCGTCGAGTTCGTGGCGCACTTCCCGGTCTACCGCACCTACGTGAACCCGCAGGGCCAGGTGGACGAGCGCGACCGGCGCTACGTCGAGACGACGCTGGCGCGCGCGCGGCGGCGCAGCCCCACGACCGACCCGTCCATCTACGACTTCCTGCGCGACGTGCTCCTCCTGCGCTTCCCCGAGAACCTCTCCGACGCGGAGCGGGCGGAGTGGCTCGAGTTCACGCTGAAGCTGCAGCAGGTCACCGGACCGGTGACCGCGAAGGCGCTCGAGGACACCGCCTTCTACGTGTACGGGCGGCTCGTCTCGCTGAACGAGGTCGGCGGCGAGCCGCGCCGCTTCGGCACCTCGGTGAGCGACTTCCACGCGCTCAACGCGCACCGGCGCGAGAAGTGGCCGGGCTCGCTCGCCGCGACGAGCACGCACGACACGAAGCGCAGCGAGGACGTGCGGGTGCGGATCTCGGCCCTCTCCGAGATCCCGCGCGAGTGGCGCGCGCTCCTCGCGCGCTGGGCGCGGCAGAACCGCCGCTTCCGCGCCGAGGGCGAGGGCGAGCCGGCGCCGGACCGCAACGACGAGCTGCTCCTGTACCAGACGCTCGTGGGCACGCTGCCCGAGCCGGCGCCGCGGCCCGGCACCGACGCGTGGAAGGAGTACGTCGGCCGCGTCACGGCGTACATGGAGAAGGCGACGCGCGAGGCGAAGGTCCACACCAGCTGGACGAACGTGAACGCGGAGTACGAGGAGGCGACGCGGCGCTTCGCCGAGGGGATCCTCGCGTCGGCGGAGTTCATGGAGAGCTTCGTCCCGTTCGCGCGCAGGATCGCCAGCGCAGGGCGCGTGTCGTCGCTCGCGCAGGTCGCGCTCAAGCTCGGCTCCCCGGGCCCGTGCGACGTGTACCAGGGGTGCGAGCTGTGGGACCTCTCGCTCGTCGACCCCGACAACCGGCGGCCGGTGGACTACGGCGCGCGGCGGCGCCTCGCGGGCGAGCTGCGCCGGCGGCTCGCGGAAGGTCCACCGGCGCGCCGCGCGCTCGCGCGCGAGGTCGCGGCGTCGCTCGGCGACGGGCGGGCGA
>JBJMQK010000037.1:0-2876 GCA_045802735.1 Anaeromyxobacteraceae bacterium
CGCGCGAGGATGAAGAGCAGGTCGCTGAGGCGGTTCAGGTACGCGTGCACGGCCGGGTTGAGGTCGGGTGCGCGCAGCGCCTGGAGCTCCGCGCGCCGGCAGACGGCCCGGGCGACATGCAGCCGGGCAGCGGTCTCGGTCCCGCCCGGCAGCACGAAGCTCTTCAGGATCGGGAGGTCTGCGTTGAACCGGTCGCAGTCGGCCTCCAGAGCTGCCACCTGCGCGTTGACGATCCGCAGCCCGTCTCTCCCGGCCGGCAGCGATACGTCGGCGCCGAGGTCGAAGAGCTCGTTCTGGACGCGCTCGAGCACCGGTCGCATTGCGTCGGGGACGCCGCCGGCGAGCACGACCCCGAGCTGCGAGTTCAGCTCGTCGACGACGCCGTATGCGACCACCCGCGGATCCGTCTTCGGCACGCGCGTGAGGTCGCCGAGGCTCGTCTCGCCCGCGTCGCCGGTGCGCGTGTAGATCCGCGTCAGCCGGACCGGCTCGTCGCGCTTGCGCGGGCTCACGCCTGTGTCCGGGAGATCTGCGGCTCGCGGGCGAGGTGGCCGAGGATCTCGCGCGCGATCACCATCCGCTGCACCTCGCTCGTCCCCTCCCCGATCTCGCACAGCTTCGCGTCGCGGTAGTAGCGCTCGACCGGGAAGTCGCGGGTGTAGCCGTAGCCGCCGTGGATCTGGATCGCCTTCGAGGTCGCACGCATCGCGACCTCGCTCGCGAAGAGCTTCGCCATCGAGGCCTCGCGCGTGAAGCGCTCGCCGGCGTCGCACAGCGCGGCGGCGCGCTGCACGAGGAGGCGCGCGGCGGCGGTCTCCGTCGCCATGTCCGCCAGCATGAAGGCGATGGCCTGGAACTCGGCGATCGGCTTCCCGAACGCCTTGCGGTCCTTCGCGTAGGTCCGCGCCTCCTCGATGGCGCCGCGCGCGAGCCCGACCGCCAGCGCCCCGATGCTGATCCGGCCACGGTCGAGGATCTGCAGCGTGTCGAGGAAGCCGTGGTCCACCTCGCCGATGCGGTGCGTGTCGGGCACCTCCACGTCCTCGAGGTGCAGCTCGGCAGTGTCGGAGCTGCGCATCCCCAGCTTCCCGTGGATCGCGCGCTGCGTGAAGCCCTTCTGCCCCTTCTCCAGCAGGAAGGCGGTGATCCCCTTCTGCCGCTTCTCGCGGCTCGTGACCGCGAGCACGACGAACACCTCGCCCACCGTACCCTGGGTGATGAACGTCTTCGAGCCGTTGAGGATCCAGCGGTCGCCGCGCCGCACCGCCGTCGTGCGCATCGCGGCGGCGTCGGAGCCGGAGCCCGGCTCGGTGAGCCCCCACGCGGCGAGCTTCCTCCCGCTCGCGACGTCCGGCAGGTAGCGGCGCTTCAGCTCCTCCGACCCGAAGCGCATGAGGTGCCCCGTGCCGAGCCCGTTGTGGCTCGCCACGGTGAGCGCGAGCGACCCGTCGTAGCGCGCCACCTCCTCGACCACCATCGCGACGCCCGCGGCGCCGAGGGCCGCGCCGCCGTAGCTCTCCGGCACGGTCATGCCGAGGAGGCCGAGGTCGCCGAGCGCCTTCACGACCGACATGGGGAAGCGCTCCTCCTCGTCCCACTTGCGCGCGGGGGGCTTCACCTCACGCTCGCAGAACTCGCGCACGGTGCGCTGGATCTCGCGCTGCTCGTCGGTGAAATCGTGATCCATGGGGCCCTCCCGCCCTTCGACTCCGCTTCGCTACGCTCAGGGCGAACGGATGTGGGGTGTCCATCCCGCCCTTCGACTCCGCTTCGCTACGCTCAGGGCGAACGGATGTGGGGTGCCCATCCCGCCCTTCGACTCCGCTTCGCCATGCTCAGGGCGAACGGAGATTGTCGCTCCTGTCGCTACACCGGCAGCACGCCGCGCTTGCGCTCGCGCGGCGGCTCGTACCCCTGCGCGTACACCGCAAACCGGCGCGCCAGCTCGCGGCGCAGCTCCTTCCCGGGCACGACGGCGTCCACGATGAGCTCGCTCGCGAGCTGCTCGATGTCGATGTCCTTCCGGTACTCGGCCCTGAGCTGCTCGACGTAGGCGGCGCGCTCCGCCTCGGGCCGCTCCTGGATCTTGTTGAAGAAGACCGCGTTCACCGCCGCCTCGGGCCCCATCACCGCGATCATCGCCTGCGGCAGCGCCAGCGCCGCCGACGGCGCGAAGCCCGGGCCGTCCATCGCGTAGAGCCCCGCCCCGTACGCCTTTCGCACCACGACCGAGATGCGCGGCACGCTCGCCTCGGACACGGCGCTGATCATCTTCGCGCCTGCGCGGATGATGCCCTGCCGCTCCACCTTCGAGCCGATCATGAACCCCGGCACGTCGGCGAGGTACAGGAGCGGCACGTTGAACGCGTCGCACAGCCAGATGAAGCGCGCCGCCTTGTCGGCGGAGTCGACGAAGAGCACCCCGCCCTTCACCTTGGGCTGGTTCGCGACGACGCCGATGGCGCGCCCCTCGATGCGGGCGAAGCCGGTGATGAGCTCGCCGGCCCAGAGCCTCTTCACCTCGAACAGCGACCCCTCGTCGACGATCGCCTCGACGAGCTCCCTCATGTCGAACGGCCGGTTCTGGTCGGGCGGGACGATCTCGTCCACGCCGCGCCCGGCGCGCGGCGGCCGCGGCTCCGCGAGGGGCGGGAGCAGGCGGTGCGACGCCGGCAGGTAGGCGAAGTAGCGCCGCGCCTCGCGGATCGCCTCCTCCTCGCTCGCGCAGAGGAAGTCGCCGCAGCCCGAGACCGAGCAGTGCATGCGCGCGCCGCCCATCTCCTCGAGCGACACCTTCTCGCCGATCACCATCTCCGCCATCCGCGGCGAGCCGAGATACATCGACGCGTTGCCGTCGCGCATGATCACGACGTCGC
>JBJMQK010000447.1:0-3646 GCA_045802735.1 Anaeromyxobacteraceae bacterium
GAGAACGCGAGCTTGCCCTCGCGGACGTGGCTCGTGCGGAGCTGCGAGAAGTACGCGCCGCGCAGCGCGAGCGCGAAGCTGTCCTCGAGGTTGTACGCGAGCTTCCCGCCGATGCCGACCTTCTCGTAGAAGGCGTCATTGACGGTGGCCGGCAGGCTCACGCCGAGCTCGAAGCGGTGGCGCTTCAAGAAGCCCTTGCGCTGCACCGCCTTCACGCGATCGCCGAGCGCGACGTCGCCCTCGCCCGCAGCGATGGGCTGGCTCTCGTCGCTGTCGCGCCGCTTCGCCCCGGCTGGAGGTGGAGGGAGCGGCGCGTCCTCGTTCTTCCGGGACGGCTCGGGAGGCGTCGTGAGGTCGACGCCGGGCATCTCCTCCTGCGCAACCACCCCGAGGGGCAGGAGGAGGAGGATGATGAGCGCTGATGTATGTCTCGGTAGATCCAAGGTTATCTCGCGATCGGGGCGGTCACCGCGCATCCTAGGGCAAGTTCCGGGGAGGGGCAACGGACTGTCCCCATCACACGGGATTGGATCCTCGGCTCGAACGGGGGTGCACGGCGCAATTTCCCCACCGGCGCCTCCTTGATGCACCGGGGAGTGCGTGCTAACCCTCGGTGCGACATGCGTTCTCCTCGCCTCCTCGTCGCAGCCGGCGCGCTCGCCGCGGCCCTCTCAGGGTGTCAGGACCCCGACGTGGGGCAGAAGTGCACCGTCGACCTCAACGTGGATCGCACGATCGTCGCGGCCGATTACCTCGAGACGGGCAAGACCGACTGCGAGAACCTCGTCTGCATCCTGTCGCCGGACCCGAAGAGCGAGAGCAAGAACCGCGAATACTGCTCGAAGGCCTGCGTCTCCAACGCGGACTGCTCCGAAAGTGACACGGGGCTCGTCTGCCGGCCGGTCGTGCTCGACGCGAACTTCATCAACACGCTCGATCCCACCGTGCGGCAGCGCTACCTCGGCGACATCACCCTCTCGAACTATTGCGCGCCGCCCCTGCCGTGACGTCCCGCCGCGCGGCTGCGATCGTCGGCCTGGCGGTCGCCGCGCTCGGCTGCCGCGCGCCGTCGCCCTCGCCGGGGCCGCCCGACGCGCGCGCCTCCCGGCCGCGCGTCACGCTCGAGAGCCCCTCCGGGCGGTCGAGCGCCGTCGACGTCGAGGTCGCGCACACGCCGGCCGAGGTGGAGCGCGGGCTCATGTTCCGCCGGGAGCTCGCGCCCGACGCCGGCATGATCTTCGTGTTCGACCAGGAGTCCGAGCACGTCTTCTGGATGAAGAACACCTTCATCCCGCTCGACATGATCTTCATCGCCGACGGCGGCGCGGTGGTGGGCGTCGTCGAGAACGCCGAGCCGCAGACGACGACGCCGCGGACCGTTTACAAGAAGAGCCGCTACGTGCTCGAGGTGAGCGGCGGCTGGAGCGCGGCGCACGGCGTGAAGCCCGGCGACCTGGCGCGGTTCGAGAACATCTCGACCGGTTCGCAGTAGCTACTTGCGCGCGGCCTCATCGAGGAGCCGCGCCGCGACGACCGGCCCGAGGCTCTGGGCCATGAGGCGCTCCACGACGCGCTCGAACGCCCCGCGCGCCGCCTCGTCCGACCACAGGAACCGGATCCCCATCCCGGCGGGCTCGACGCGGTCGACGCGCACGACCTCGCCCGAGAGCTCGAACGGCCCGGCGGACGCGGGGACGGACAGCTGGAACAGGAAGCGCGTACCGGCGGGCAGCGGCTTGGCCGTCTTGATGAAGGTGCCGCCCTTCGAGATGTTGTTCGTGTAGTCCGCGAAGAAGCTGTTGAGCTTCTTGTACTCGACCCGCAGCGCGATCGGTGCGCGCGCGTGCTCGCGATGCTCGGTCACGCCCGCCATGTTATCCCGCGAGGGCGGGCGCGGCCTAGCCGCCGCCGCGGAGGAGCATGCGCGAGGCGCACACACCCGGGCGGCTCCCGTGGGCGGCGCTCGTGCCGCGGCGGGCCTTCGCGATCGGCGCCGCGCTCTGCGTCGCGGCCGCGCTCGCGGCGGGCGCCCTCCCCATCCTCGAGGTGCCCGGGTTCGAGGTCGGCCTCGCGGCGTCGCTCGCGGCGGCGCTCCTCCTGGGGCCGACCTTCGGCATCGCCGCCGCGCGCCGCGCGCCCGCCGCGCCCCTGCGCGCGTTCGCCGCGGCGGCCTGCGCCGTCAGCGCGCTCCTCGGGCTCGCGCTCGCCGCCGCTGCGCTCCGCGCCTGGCTCCTCTCGCCGTGCCGGCCGCTCGCGTCCGCGCCGCTCTTCGCGCTCGTCGCCTTCCCGTCCGGCCTCCTCGCGGCAGCCGTCGCGGTCCTCGCGGCGACGCTCGCGCGCGGGCGGCGCCGGCGCGCCGCGCTGCTGTACGGCGCCGCGGCGGCGGCCTCGCTCGCGGCGACGCTCACCCAGGCCTACCTCGGCCCGGCCGCCTCCGCGCACGACCACCTCCTCGGCGTCTGGCCCGGGCCGCTCTACGACGAGGCGCTCGAGGCGGGCGCGCGGCTCGTGCTCTTCCGCGCCGGCACGCTCGCCTGGGCGATCGCCGCGGTCGCGCTCGCGGCGCTCGTCATCCGGCGGCGCGCGGGCGCGCCGCTCCCCGGTCCCGCGATCGCGCTCGTCGCGGCGCTCGCCGCGGCAGGCGCTGCGCGGCTCGGGGGCGGCGGCGACGCGTCGCGCGCCGAGCTCGCCGAGCGCCTCGGCGGCCTGCGCGAGGGGCCGCGCTGCACGGTGCACTTCGCGCGGGAGAAGCGCCCGTCCGAGGCGGAGCGGATCCTGCGCGACTGCGAGTACGACGCGGCGGAGATCGCGGCCGCGCTCGGCCTCGCGCACCCGCCGCGCGCGACGGTGTGGATCTACCGTTCACCCGCGGAGAAGCGGAGCCTCGTCGGCGCGGGGCACACGAGCTACACGAAGCCGTGGCTCGCCGAGGTGCACGTGAACGACGCGGGGACGCCGCACCCCGTGCTCCGTCACGAGCTCGTCCACGCGCTCGCCGCGGCCGCGGCGAGCGGGCCGCTGCGCGTCCCGGCGCGCGCCGGCGTCGTCGTGAACCTGGGGCTCGTCGAGGGCCTCGCCGTCGCGCTCGAGGCGCCGCGCCCGGGCGAGGGGCTCCACGCCTGGACGCGCGCGCTGCGCGACGGGGGGCGCCTGCCGCCGCTCGCCTCCCTCATGCACGGCGGGTTCCTCGGCGCCGCGCCGGCGCGCGCCTACACCGCCGCCGGCAGCTTCCTGCGGTTCCTCATCGAGCGCCACGGCCCGGCGAAGGTGCTCGCCGCCTATCGTGAGGACGACGTCGCGGCGGCGCTGGGGCGGCCGCTCACCGACCTCGGCGCCGAGTGGAACCGGTTCCTCGACGGCGTCGCCGTGCCCGCGCCGCTCGCGGCCGCGGCGGAGGTGCGCTTCGCCTCCGAGAGCATCTTCTCCCGGCGCTGCGCGCGCGAGGTCGCCGACGACGAGGCGCGCGCCGCCGCCCTGGCCGCGGCGGGACGCGCCGAGCGGGCGGAGGCGCTGCTCCGGCGCGCGCGCGCCCTCTCCGGCGGCGACCCCGCGTTCCTGCGGCCGGCGGCCGACGCCTGGCGCAGCGCGGGCGACCGCGGGCGCGCCGCAGCGCTCTACCGCGAGGCGCTCGCGGCTGCCGACGCCG
>JBJMQK010000478.1:0-2963 GCA_045802735.1 Anaeromyxobacteraceae bacterium
ACCGCGCCGAGCTCGCGGGCCTGAACCTCACCGGCTTGCAGCGGGCCGGCTACGGCGACGAGATGCTCGCGCGCGTGAAGGACGCCTACAAGATCGTCTTCCACCAGAAGCTCGGGCTGCGCGAGGCGTGCGCGCAGCTCACGGCCCAGTACGCCGGCGCGCCGGAGATCGAGCACCTCGTGCGGTTCCTCGAGGGCGTCGGCGATCGCGGGCTCGTGCGGTGACGCGCCGCCGGGAGGGGGCCCCGCGCAGCGGGGGAGGGGCGGAGCCCCTCGCCGCGGGGCACGCGCGCGAAGCGCGCGGCGGGGACCCGCGGAGCAGGGGTGGGGCCCCGGCGGCTCCGCCGACGGGGCGGGGCGGCACGCCCCGCTGTTCTGTCATCACCTATCATCCATGAAGAAGTTCTGCGGCGCGCTCGTCTGCGCGTCGGCCGACGTGCGCGTCGGGACCGTCCCGGCGATGAACGCGACGAGCGGCGCATCGCCCGCGGCGGCGTCGGCGAGGAGCCCGGTCTTCGGGTCGACCCGCGCGTACGTGACGTTCGGCGGCGGCTCGAAGTCGAGCGGCGCCCGGCGCGCGTGCGCGTCCCGCATGAACCCGATCCACGCCGGCAGCGCGGCGCCGGCGCCGGTCTCCTTCGGGCCGAGCGGGTCGTGGGAGTCGAACCCCACCCAGACGCCGGCGACCATGTCCGGCGAGAAGCCGACGAACCAGGCGTCGCGGTGCTCCTGTGCCGTCCCCGTCTTCCCGGCGAGCGGCCTCCCGAGCACCTTCGCGCCCGCGCCGGTCCCGTAGTCGATGACGTCCTTCATCATCGTGGTGAGGACGTAGGCGACCTCCGGGTCGACGCCCGACTCGGGGATGTGCGCCAGCGGCGCGGCGGCCGCGTCGCTGGGGGTCGGCGTCGCGGTCGCGGTGGCGGTCGCGGTCGCGGTGGCGGTCGCGGTCGCGGTCGGAGTCGCGTTCGGGATGACCGTCGCCACCGCCGAGGGGACCGGCGGCTTGTACTGCTCCAGCACCTGCCCCTTGCGGTCGCGCACCCGCAGGACGAGCACGGGCGGCGTCGCGACGCCCTTCGCCGCGATCGTGGTGTAGGCGTTCACGAGGTCGAGGGGCGTCACCTCGCCCACGCCGAGCGCGAGCGACATCGTCCGCGGCAGCTCGCTCTGCACGCCGCAGCGGCGCGCGAAGCCGATGACCGCGTCGACGCCCAGCTCGTTCACGAGCTTCACGGACACGGTGTTCTTCGAGTGCGCGAGCGCCGCCTTGAGCAGCAGGCCGCCGTCGTACTCGTCGCGCTCGAAGTTCTGCGGCTTCCACTCCTTGCCGGTCCACGGGTCGCGGTAGAGGTCGGGCGTGTCGTAGACGAGGGTCGCGGGCGTGTAGCGGCGCGTCTCCACCGCCGTGCCCCACACGAACGGCTTGAACGCCGACCCCGGCTGGCGCTTCGCCTGGTAGGCGCGGTTGAACTGCGAGGTCCCGAAGTCGTAGCCGCCGACGAGCGCGCGGACGCCGCGGCTCCTCGGGTCGATCGCGACGAGGGCACCCTGGACCTTGGGCACCTGCTCGAGCGCGATCGCCACCGGCTTGCCGGCGCGGGCGAGCTCGGCCGGACCGGGCTTCGACGCGGTCACCCGCACGAGGACGATGTCGCCCGGCTTCACGACGTCCTTCATGCGGCGGGGGAGGGCCGTGCCGGAGGTCGGATTCCACTTGCGCGCCCACGCCACGTCGCCGAGCGCGAGGAGCCCCGTGGCGTTCCCGAGGTCCACCGTCGCGCTGCGCTCCGCCACCGCGGTGACGAGCGCATTGTAGACGCCGTCCACCGCGAGCGGCTTCACGCTCGCCATGCGTCGGATGTCGCCCTGGTTCTCGGTGCCGGGCTCGATGTCGTCCTTCGACACGTGCCCGAGGTCCCACACCAGGACCTCGCCTGGCCGCGGCTGGGCCGCCTTGAGGCGCTCGCGCCAGAGCGGCATCGCCTGCTTCAGCTGCGCCTCGTCGAGGTGGCTCGGCGCGCCGCGCCAGCCCTGCCGCTTGTCCACCGTGCGGAGCTGCGTCGTGAGCGACTCCTCGGCGCTTCGCTGCAGCGCCGGGTCCATGGACACGTCCACGACGAGCCCCTCGGTCTCGACGCGCTCCGCGCCGTAGTGCTCGTCGAGGTACTTCCTCACGGCGTCGGCGTACCAGGCACCTGGGGGCTCCTCGGTCCGGCGGTACACCGAGAGCGGCCGGGCCGTCTCCGCCTCGGCCACCTTGGCCGAGATGAAGCCCTCCTCGGCCATGCGGCGGAGCACGTACTTCTGCCGCTCCTTCGCGGCCTGCGGGTGCTTCACCGGCGAGAGCCGCTCGGGCGACTGCACCAGGCCCGCGAGCAGCGCCGCCTCGCCGATGGTGAGCGCGCGCACGCTCTTGTTGAAGAAGAAGCGCGACGCCTCCTCGACGCCGTAGCGGCGGTGCCCGAAGTAGATCTGGTTCAGGTAGAGGAAGAGGATCTCGTCCTTCGTGAGGTTCTTCTCGAGGCGCGGCGCGAGCACGAGCTCCTTCACCTTCCGCTTCGGGCGCCACTCGTTCTGCAGGAGGAACGTCTTCACGACCTGCTGCGTGATGGTCGAGCCGCCGCAGCCGACGCGGCCGCGGAAGACGCCCTTCACCGCGCAGCGCGCGATCGCGAGGTAGTTCACGCCGCCGTGCTCGTAGAAGTGCGCGTCCTCGGACGCGAGGACGGCCTTCTTCACGACCTCGGGGATCTCCTCGAACGGCACGATGGTGCGCCGCTCGCGGTAGAAGGCGAACACCTCGCTGCCGTCCGTCCCGTAGACGCGCGTCGAGACGAGCGGCTTGTAGTCCTTGAGCGTGTCGAAGGCGGGGAGCGCGAGCGCCGCCGCCCAGAGGAGGCCGCCGCCACCGAGGCCGCCTGCGAGCAGCGCCACCCCCGCGACCGACCGCAGTCGCGCGCGCCA
>JBJMQK010000506.1:0-7362 GCA_045802735.1 Anaeromyxobacteraceae bacterium
CTCGTCCATGCGGTCGCCGCCGATCCGCACCGACCGGCTGCAGACGATCCCGCCGAGCGCGAGCACGGCGACGTCCGTCGTCCCCGCGCCCACGTCGACGATCATGCTCCCCGCAGCATCGGTGATGGGGAGGTCCGCGCCGATCGCGGCCGCCAGCGGCTGATCGACGAGGTGCACCTCGCGCCCGCCGGCGCTCTCGGCCGCCTCGCGCACCGCGCGCCGTTCCACCACGGTGATGCCGAGCGGGACCGCGATGACGATGCGCGGCCGCATCAGCTCGCGGTGCTCGCGCGCAGCCGCGATGAAGTGGCGGAGCATCGCCGCCGTCAGGGCGAAGTCGGAGATGACGCCGTCACGGACGGGTCGGACGACCTCCACCCCGGCGGGGGTCCGGCCGAGCATCTCCTTGGCGCTCCGACCGATGGCGATGACCTCGCGCCGCCCGCGCGCGTCGACGCGCAGCGCGATGACGCTCGGCTCGTTGCAGACCACCCCCGCACCCCGCGCGCGGATCACGGTGTTGGCGGTGCCGAGATCGATGGCCAGATCGCGCGAGAGGAACGCGCGGAGGCGGTCGGGCACGACTCTCGATGACGCGACGGTGCGCACGGCCTGTCGGGGCGGAGGTCGAGGATGATGTTACGCCGCGGCGGCTCGAGCGTCCGACCAGCACGGGTGCGTGCGCCCTCGCGCACTCCTTCGTCGCATTCCACCTGGGGCGTCTCGCCGCACCCGGGGCCAGCGCCCGATACCGGCTCCGGGTTTCTGTCGGAACCTGCCACATTGCGGTACAAACCGTCCGTCGCACGGACCGAGGGAGGACGATCGATGGCAACTGACAACGGCAGCAAGGCGCGCCGGAAGGTGCTGCAGGCACTCGGCGAGCGCGTGCGCGACTGCCGCCATGACCGGGGGCTCACGCAGCAGGAGCTGGCGGACAAGGTCGACCTGTCCGTCGCGTACGTGAGCCTCATCGAACGCGGCGGGCGCAATCCACCGATCACGACGGTGTACGCGCTCGCCCGCGCGCTCGGCGTCGGCGCACGCGACCTCTGCTGCTGAGCGTCATCAGGCCGGCAGCTCCTCCGCGCGCACGAGGAAGCTCGTGAGCGTGTTCGGGCCGAACGTGTTGCTGATCGCCACGTCGCCGGCGTCGCGGCCGCGCGCGATGAGCACGCGCCCGATGCGCGGCACGTTGTTCCGCGCGTCGAACGTGTACCACTGACCGTCGAGGTAGGCCTCGAACCAGCCGGCGAAGTCCATCGGCGCGTAGGGCGGCGGGAGGCCGACGTCGGGCAGGTACCCGGTGCAGTAGCGCGCCGGGATGTTCATGCAGCGGCAGAACGCGACGGCGAGGTGGGCGTAGTCGCGGCACACGCCCACGCGCTCGTGGAAGACCTCCCAGGCGGTCTTCGTGGACCGCGCGTGCTCGTAGCCGAAGACGATGTGCCGGTGGACGTAGTCGCAGATCGCCTGCACCCGTCCCCACCCGGTGGGCGCGTGCTCGAAGAGCCGCCAGGCCGCGTCGGACAGGCGATCGGTCTCGCAGTAGCGGCTCCCCAGCAGGAAGACGAGCGTCTCGTCCGGCAGCGCCTCGACCGGGATCTGCCTCGCCTGCGGGGCGACGACGTCGGGGTGACCAGCGTCCCGCACCACCGCATCGGCCGAGAGCCTCACCTGCCCGGCCGGCGCGACGATGCGGCTGCACCAGTTGCCGAAGCTGTCGCGGTGCGCCGTGATGGGGACCGGCGGATCGGCCCTGAGGTGATCGGGCACGAGGACGTCGGACACGCGCGAGTAGTGCACGCTCAGCGTGAAGATCATCGGCGTGGGTTGAGGGCACTCGTAGCTGAGCTCGTACCCGATGCGGATCTTCACGATGTCCTTCCGGCGCCGGCGCGGCCGGCGCATCAGGCCGTCAGCGCGTGGCCTCGCGCGACGGCGCTCTCGTAGGCGAGGCGCAGCGCCTCGCGGCAGACCGTGAAGCGCTCCCGCTCGCGCAGGCCGTGGCAGCGGCGGATGATGGCCTGGACCTCGGCCCTGAAGCGCGACTCGATCGCGCCACGGTACGCCTCGACGAGCCGCAGGTCTGCATCGAGCCCGAAGAAGGCGAACAGCGTTGCCACGTCTCTCGTCCGGATCGCCTCGAGTGCCCTGCCCATCGCAGCCTCCGGCGATCATTAATGCGTCCGGCGTGCCAGGGCGCGCACGGTGCGCCCGGCGCGAAGAAGGACCCGCGATCGCTGCAGCCCGGCGGACGCGTGGCCCGCGCTGCCCGGCGGGCAGGCACCCGCGAGGCCGGAAGCCGTGCACTGACCCCTCGTCTCCCCTTGACCCGACCGCCTCGGTCGGGTACCTCGCACCTCCCCCGGCGGCGCGGGGATCGGAGGCGGCGACGTGACCCGGCGCGGATGGTGGCTCTTCGCGGCGCTCTGCGTGATCTGGGGGATCCCGTACCTCCTCATCAAGGTCGCGGTACGCGAGCTCACGCCGGCGAGCCTCGTCTTCCTGCGGACCGCGCTCGGCACGCTGCTCTTGCTCCCGATGGTGCTGCGGCGGAGCGGCCATCTGCGCGGCCTCGCGTCGCACTGGCGCCCCATCCTCGCCTTCACCGTCTGCGAGCTGGCGGTGCCCTGGTTCCTCCTCACCGACGCCGAGCGGCGGCTGTCGAGCTCGCTCACCGGGCTCCTCATCGCGTCCGTGCCGCTCGTCGGCGCTGCGCTCGCGCGCGCGACCGGGCGCGGCGAGCCCTTCGACGCGCGCCGCGCGGCGGGGCTCGTGGTCGGCGTGGCCGGGGTGGCGGCGCTGGTCGGGCTCGACGTGGGCGGCGGCGACGCCGCGACGATCGCCGAGATGGCGGTGGTGGTCGTCGGCTACGCCGCCGGGCCCCTCATCATCTCGCGCTGGCTCGCCGACCTGCCGGCGCTCGAGGTCATCACCGCGTCGCTCGCCGTGTGCGCCGTCGCCTACGCACCCGCCGGCCTGGCCCAGCTCCCGCGGGCGCTGCCCTCGCTCGAGGTCGTCGGCGCCGTGGTTGGGCTCGGCGTCTTCTGTACCGCCATCGCGTTCCTGGTCTTCTTCCGCCTCGTCGCCGAGGTCGGGCCCGTCCGCGCGACCGTCGTCACCTACGTGAACCCCGCGGTGGCCGTCGCGGCGGGCGTCGCGATCCTCGGCGAGCCGCTCACGCCCGCGATCGTGGCCGGCTTCGCGCTCGTCCTCCTCGGCTCGTTCCTCGCGACGCGGCGGCCCGCGCACGCGTCCACGCGAAGCGCGGCGCGCCCGGCGGCGTAGCTCTCCTTCCGTTCACCCTGAGCGTAGCGCCCGGCAGGGCGCGGAGTCGAAGGGCGCGGAGCCCTCAGGGCGCCTTCGGCGCGACGTGCTCCGTGTACGCCGGGTTCCGGTGGTTCTGGTCCGGGTTGTGCGCGTCCCAGCACGAGTCGGAGCAGAAGTAGAGCTGGAACCGCTTCCGGTTGCAGGTGGAGATGGCGCACTTGAGGTAGGCGCCGCCGTACTCGATGGGCTTCTTGCAGATGCTGCACTTCTGCCACATGAGCGCAGTGTAGATCGGCGCGCGCTCCTGGGGTAGGTGGGGCGGGTGAGCCTTGAGCCGGAACGCCGCTGGACCCGCGCCGAGCGCGCCGTGCTGCGCCGCCTCTCCTCCCCCGAGCGCGTCCAGAGGTGGCTCGACGACGTTCCGTACCGCGCCGACGAGAGCGTCGCCTGTCCGCGCACCGTCCTCGAGGAGCGCCTCGCCAATTGCTGGGATGGCGCGCTCCTCGCGGCCGCCGCGCTGCGCGAGCTGGGGCACCCGCCGCTCCTCCTCGACCTGTGGGCGGTGCGCGACGACGACCACGTGCTCGCGCTCTTCCGCGCGCGCGGACACTGGGGCGCGGTGGGGAAGTCGAACTTCGTCGGCCTGCGCTTCCGCGAGCCGGTCTACCGATCGCTGCGCGAGCTCGCCATGAGCTACTTCGAGCTGTACTTCAACGCGGCCGGCGAGAAGACGCTGCGCGCGTTCCTCGGCCCGTTCGACCTGCGGCCCTACGACCGCCTCGACTGGACCTTCTCCGACGCGCACATCCAGCACGTCTCCGACCGCATGGACGCGCGGCGGCACGTGCCGCTCCTCACGCCGGCGATGGTGCGCGGGCTCGGCAAGGTGGACCCGCGCTCCATGGAGGCGGGCATGCTCGGGACCGACCCGGCGGGCCTCCACGCCGTCCCTGGCATGACGCCCGCCCGGGCGCGAGCGGCAAGCGCGCGGCGCGATCACTCCGCCAGAAGCTCCCCCGCGCGGAACGTGAAGCGCTCGTCGTAGCTCGCGTAGTCGCGGCGCAGGAACACGCTCTCGCCCTCGCCGCGGCACGACCCGACGTGGAGCGCGAGGCCGATCTGATGGCGCAGCGCTGCGCGCACCTGGTCCACGGTGGCGAGCCTCCTCGCGACCAGCGTCTCGCCGATGGGCTGCCGCGTCGCGCGGCAATCGGCGACGACGGCCTCGATCGTGGCGGTGTCGAGGCGCGCGTGCTGCTTGAGGTGCCCGGTGAACGCGTGGACGTGCTCGCAGTCGTTCGCCCAGGCCACGCGCCCGCGCTGCAGGTAGACGTGCGCCTCCCCGGCCCGGCAGGAGCAGACGAGCTCTCCGCTCTCGCCGGCGCTGGCGAGCGCGAGGAGCTTCTCCGTGGCGATCGAGTCGAGCATCTCGACGTCCTCGACGCGGACGACCTCGCAGGACGCGCTTTCGGCAGCTTCCATGGACACCCCCCGGTGTGACGAAATGTGTGGGCGACTCCCGCCGGCGATGGCGCGCCTGGGCGTTGTGCGCCTCGCCCCGGTGTCGCTCGCAAGGAGGACGCCAGCGCCCGTCCCCCGGCCACGCGCGCACGGAGCGCGAAGAGCGCTCCCCGGAGCACGGCGGCGGGCGACTCAGGGTGAGGTCGGACTCGCCCCACGCGACGCCCTCCGCCCCTATACTTCCCTCGTGACCTGGTCCGAACGCCTCGGGAACCTCGACGCGATGTTCCTCGATCTCGAGGACCGCACCTCCCACATGCACGTCGGCGCGGTGATGGTGTACGAGGGCCGCGCACCGTCGTACGCCGAGCTGCTCGCGTCGATCGCCGCGCGCCTCGACCGCGTGCCGCGGTACCGCCAGCGGCTCGCGTTCGTGCCGTTCGGCACCGGACGCCCGGTGTGGGTCGACGCGGCGGACCTCGACCTCGAGTACCACGTCCGCCACACGGCGCTGCCGCCGCCCGGCGGGGAGGAGCCGCTGCGCAAGCTCGCGGGCCGCCTCTTCGCCCAGCGCCTCGACCGCGGAAAGCCGCTCTGGGAGCTGTGGCTCATCGAGGGGCTCGGCGAGGGCCGCTTCGCCGTGCTCTCGAAGACGCACCACTGCATGGTCGACGGCCTCTCCGGCGTGGACCTCGCGACGGTGCTCCACGACGCGACGCCCGAGCGCAGCGCGCCTCCCGCCGCGCCGCCGTGGATGCCGCGCCCGGCGCCCGGTGGCCCGGCGCTCCTCGCGGCGGCGGTGCGCGACCAGCTCACCCACCCGCTCGAGCTGACGCGCGACGCGCTCCGCCCCGAGACGCCGGGCCGCAAGATGCTCCGGGAGCTCGTGGGCGGCGTGAAGCCGCTCCTCCACATCTCGCAGCTCGGCCCCGCGCCGGAGTCCTCGCTCAACCAGCCCATCGGGCCGCACCGGCGCTGGGAGACGCTCTCGCTCGATCTCGCAGCGGTGAAGCGCGTGCGCGCGGCGCTCGGCGGCAAGGTGAACGACGTCATCCTCGCCGCGGTCGCCGGCGCCCTCCGCACGCTCCTCCAGGCGCGCGGCGAGACGCCGGCGGGCGACCTGCGCGCGTTCGTCCCTGTGAGCGTCCGCCGGCCCGAGGACCGCGGCACCTACGGCAACCAGGTGGCCGCCGTGTTCTGCCCGCTCCCGGTCGGGGAGCCCGACCCGGTGGCGCGGCTGCGGCGCGTCTCGGCCGCGATGGATGACGTGAAGGAGCGGCGGCAGGCGGTCGGCGCGCTCGCGCTCACGCACCTCCGCGAGTTCGCGCCGCCGACGCTGGCCGCCCAGGCGGCCCGCCTCGCCGGGAGCACGCGCTGGTTCAACGTGGTGGTGACGAACGTGCCCGGGCCGCAGGAGCCCATGTACCTCCTCGGGCGGCGGCTCCTCGCCTGCTATCCGGTGGTGCCGCTCGCGCGCTTCCAGACGATCGGGATCGCGCTCCTCAGCTACTGCGGCGCGATCGACGTCGGCCTCCTCGGCGACGCCGACCGCGCGCGCGACCTGCCGATCCTCGCGCGAGCGCTGCGCGACGCCGTCGACGAGCTGGCGGCGTGCGCCGCGGCCGCCCCGCCCCGCCCCGACGCCGGGAGGAGCTGAAGCGTGCCGCTCCTCGACCGCGGCACGCACACGGTGCACTACGAGGTGCACGGCCGCCCCGGCGCGCCGCCGCTCCTCCTCGTCATGGGGATGGGGTTCTCGTCGCGCGCCTGGCACACGCTGCCCTCGCAGCTCCGCGGCGACTTCCGCGTGATCCAGTTCGACAACCGCGGCGCCGGGCGCTCGACGCTGCCGCGCGGCCTCTACCGGATGCGCGACATGGCCGACGACGCCGCCGCGGTGCTCGACGCCGTCGGCGTCGCCTCGGCGTTCGTCTTCGGCATCTCGATGGGCGGGATGATCGCGCAGGAGCTGGCGCTCTCGCACCCCGAGCGCGTGCGCGCGCTCGTGCTCGGCGCGACGTTCGCGGGCTACCTCCGCAGCCGCAAGCCCTCCCTGCGCACCGGGTACGATCTCCTGCGCAGCGTGCTGCGCGGCCGCGGCGCGACGGCGGCGCGCGCGGCGCGGCTCCTCGTGTCGGCGGAGCACTTCGCGGCGGACCCGGAGGGGTTCACGACCTGGCTGCGCGGCACGGAGCACGTCCCGCCGCGCGTCGCCTTCCGGCAGATGGCCGCGGTGATGCTCCACGACAGCGCCCGCCGCCTGCGCGCGCTGCGCATCCCGACGCTGGTCATCACCGGGGACCGCGACCGGCTCGTCCCGCCCTCGAACGCGCGCAAGCTCGCGCGCCTCATCCCGGGCGCCCGCCTCGTCATCCTCCCCGGCGCGGGCCACGTCTTCCCCGTCGAGCGCCCGAGGGAGACCGTCGCCGCGGTGAAGGAGTTCTTCCTCGGCGCCGCGCCAGCGCAGGGCGGCGCCTGAAGGCGGTGATCAGTCTTGCGCTCGCGCCGCTTCACATGTTCACGGATCGTGCGCTTCTCCCAGCGAGAGTGAATTCACCCGCGCGGGTCCCCCGCGCCGGAACAGGTCCATATGCGCGTGCCCGAAGATCTGCGCCGCGGAGAGCTGGT
>JBJMQK010000017.1:0-2724 GCA_045802735.1 Anaeromyxobacteraceae bacterium
AGGGAAGGGCGGCGGCGATGAGCCGGCGGAGCTCGTCTCGCGCCTCGTCCACGAGCCCGGCGGAGAGGAAGGTGCGGCCGCAGCAGAGCGGGCGCCCGCCGTCGCCCGCGCGGAGCGCGTGGACCGACCAGCCGGCGGCGTTCAGCGTCGCGACCGCGGAGCGGAGGATGCCGGGCTCGAACCAGCGCCCGAACGTGTCGGCGAGGAGCGCCACCTCGCCGACCGGCGACTCCACCGGGAAGTCGGCGTCGCGGAACGGGTCGCGGTGCCACGCCGGGAGCGTGCGGCGGCGTGAGAACCCGGTGAGCCGCTCCCCCGCGGCGGCGAGGAGCCGGCTCCGGTTCCGGAGGTCGAGGACGCCGCGCAGCCGCGACGCGAACGGCGCGTAGCGCGGCAAGGACGAGACGAGCCGGTCGCGCAGCGAGAGCCCGTGCGCCTTCTGGCGCTGGTAGAGCACCTCGATCTTCATGCGCGCCATGTCGACGCCGGTGGGGCACTCGCGCCGGCACGCCTTGCAGCTCACGCACAGGGACATCGCGTCGAGCATGTCCGGCGCGGTGAGCGCCTCGGCGCCGAGCTGGCCCGTGAGCGCGAGGCGGAGGACGTTCGCGCGGCCGCGCGTCACGTGCTCCTCGTCGAGCGTCACCCGGTACGACGGGCACATCACGCTGGCGTCGCGCTTGCGGCACGCGCCGTTGTTGTTGCACATCTCGACCGCGCCGAGGAGCCCGCCCCAGGCGCTCCAGTCGAGCGCGGTGTCGACCGCGAGCGGCGCGTACCCGGGCTTGAACCGGAACAGCGCGCGGTCGTCCATCCGCAGCGGGTTCACGATCTTCCCCGGGTTGAGCCGGTTCGAGGGATCGAAGGCGCGCTTCACCTCGCCGAACGCCGCGACGAGCCGCTCGCCGAACATGGCGGGGTTGAACTCGGAGCGGACGATCCCGTCGCCGTGCTCGCCGGAGTGCGAGCCCTTGTACTCGCGCACGATGGCGAAGGCCTCCTCGGCAATGGCCCGCATCTTCCGGACCTCCAGCTCGAGCTTGAGGTTCAGCACCGGGCGGACGTGGAGGCAGCCCTCCGAGGCGTGGGCGTACCAGGTGCCGGTCGTGCCGTGGCGCGCGAAGAGCGCGGTGAGCCGCTCCGTGTACTCCGGGAGGTGCTGGAGCGGCACCGCGCAGTCCTCGATGAAGGAGACCGGCTTCCCGTCGCCCTTCATCGACATCACGATGTTGAGGCCCGCCTTGCGGACCTCCCAGATCTGCGCCTGGAACGCGGGGTCCGTCACCTCGACGACGCTGCCGGGGAGGCCGAGATCGCCCACCAGCTCGACGAGGCGGCCCAGGTTGGCGAGCTCGGCGTCGCGGTCGTCGCCGGCGAACTCGACGAACAGCAGGGCCTGCGGCTCGCCCCGGATGAAGCGATCCATGATCGAGCGGTACAGCGGGATGGCGCGCCCGAGCTCGATCATGGTCCGGTCGACGAGCTCCACGGCGGCAGGTCGCAGCGCGACGATCGCGGCGGTGGACTCCATCGCCTTGCGGAAGGCGGGGAAGTGACACACCCCGAGCACCTTGTGACGCGGCAGGGGGTGGAGGGTGAGCTCGACGCGTCGGAACAGCGCCAGCGTCCCCTCCGAGCCGACGAGGACGCGCGCGAGGTTCGGCCGCTCACCCGCGAGCTGGTCGAGGTTGTAGCCGCTCACCCTGCGCTGGATCTTCGGGAAGCGCGCCTCGATCTCGGCGGCCTCGCGGCGGTGGATCGCGACGAGGGTGTCGACGAGCGCGCGCGGCGCGTGCGCCGCCTCCTCGTCGAGGCGCGCGCGGGTGCCGTCCGCCAGCACCGCGTCGATGGCGCGCACGTTGTGGACCATGTTGCCGTAGCGCAGCGAGCGGGTGCCGCAGCTGTTGTTCCCCGCCATCCCGCCGATCGTCGCCATCGCGGAGGTGGAGACGTCGACGGGGAAGAAGAGCCCGAGGGGCTTGAGGCGCGCGTTCAGCTGGTCGAGGACGAGGCCGGGCTGGACCACCGCCGTGCGCCGCTCCGCGTCGACGGAGACCACGTCGCGGAGGTACTTGCTGCAATCGACGACGAGCGCCTCGCCGACCGTCTGGCCGCACTGCGAGGTCGCCGCCCCGCGCGCGAGGAGCGGGACGCGCTCGTCGGCCGCGACCTGCACCGCGGCCACGAGGTCCTCCTCGTCGCGAGGCACGACCACGCCGATGGGCTCGACCTGGTAGAGCGACGCGTCCGTGCTGTAGCGCCCGCGCGAGAAGGCGTCGAACAGCACGTCGCCCTTCACCTCGCGGCGCAGGCGCGCAGCGAGTGCGGCATCGTCCCGGCGCGGCGCGGGCATCGCGGTCCTCCTGCTCGGCCCCTCGTCTATCGGCGCCCGAGGCTCAGGGCACGACCTCGAAGAGCGCCGCCGCGCCGTTCTCCGCGATGAGGCGCGTCTCGACGAACGGCCCGCCGCTCGGGTCGTAGGGCTTCTCCCACAGGACGTACGGGTAGACCCAGCCCGCGACCGTCATCTCCCAGCCGAGGAAGGGTCCGCCGCGCCGCTCCTGGTACCAGAACTCGGAAGGCACCCGGCGCACCCAGCCGCGGCGGTGCAGGTACCGGGTGACGCCGTCCACGAACAGGTACGGCGTGATCGCGCCCGACGCGATGGTGGCGAACGAGCCCGCGTGCAGGAACGGGTTCGTGGCCTCGTCGTGCGGGTGGGTC
>JBJMQK010000038.1:0-4399 GCA_045802735.1 Anaeromyxobacteraceae bacterium
CGAAGAATGCGAGCAGGAGGTACTTCACGGAGAGGAGCGGCAGGTCGAGCCAGCGCGGCACGACGAGCGCGCGGCCACGGCGCCACAGCGTCCTCGCGCCGATCCACTCGAGCGCGCGCGACAGCGTGCCGACGGGGCACATCCAGGAGCAGAAGGATTTCCTCGCCGTGAAGGACATCGCGACGACGCCGAGCAGGATCGCGAGCCCCGCCGGGTGGACGTCGTCCCACTGCCCGGTCGCGACGAAGCGCTTCAGCCCCACGAGCGCGCTGATGGGCAGGAACGCCTCGACGGCGGGCGGGCGCGAGGCGGTGATCGCGCCGCCCGACATCGCCTCGGCGTGGAACGTCGCGAACTCGTAGCCCACGAGCGCGAGGAACGCGGCGTACGCGGCCTGCACCGCCCAGCGCACGCGCGGGAGCGCGCGGTACGGGTTCCGCCACTTCGGGGCCGAGGCGCGCGCGGCGGGCGCCCCGATCGACACGAGCTCGTCTGGCACGCCGGCCTTCTACCGCTTCCGGGGGCGCACGGGGAAGGTGGTCCGATGCAAGATGGCGGTGAGCGCCTGCTGGTCCGCCCGCCTAGCGGTGGAGCGCGAAGTCCTGCACGACGGTGCCGCCGTCGGTGACGGTCACCCTCTGGGCGGGAGCCGTGAGCTTCGCGTTCCACACCGCGAGCTCGTAGGTGCCGGGCGGAACGTCGTCGATGCGATACGCGCCCTTCCTGTCCACCGCGGCGGCGTACGGGTTCTGGCCGACGAAGACGTAGCCGAGCATCTCGGGGTGGATCCTGCAGAGCTGCGCGTACGCGCCCGGTCTCGAGAACGTGTGGGTGCGCTCCTCGTCCTGGTTGAAGGTCCCGAGCTCGTACCCCTCGCCGTCGGGCGAGTAGACGTTGTGCCCCACGTTGTCGTGGTTCTGGAACTTCACCGTGTCACCTACGGTGATGACGGCCAGGTGCGGGACGAAGCGCATGTTGCGCTGGTCGAGCGACACGGCTCTCGGCGCGAAGGCTCCCTTCACCTCCTTCACGTACACGACGGTGTCCTCGAGGTACTTGAGCGGACTCGCCTCGACCTTGCCCTGCACGGTCCCGCCCGCGGCGACGGCCGGCAGGGTGACGGCCGCAACGGCGGCGGCGAGGGTGAGGCGCGCGAGGCGCGCAGACGTGGTGCGGGTCATCGGACACTCCGGTGGGTTGCGCGCGTCGCCGTCATATCGCCCACGCGACGAAGAACGCGATGGTCTCGAGCTCGGACGAGGTCGCGCGCGGCGAGGTGGCGCCCGGGCCCGGCGCGATCGTGAACGCGCCCACGTCGCCCGAGCCCCCGCTCCACGGGAACAGCGTGCCCGGCGCCGCGGCGGAGCTCGGGAACCCGTCGGCGTGCTCCCAGTTCGCCGCGACGACGAGCTTGATGTTGGGCCGGATGAGGCACGCCACCCCCGGCATGACGTGCCACGCGCTCGCGCCGGGCGCGCCGGCCACGTCGAGCGCGAGGTTCTCGACGCGGAGCGCCGGCACGAGCCAGGGGAACACCACGTAGCTCAGCTCGCCGAAGCCGACGCGCGCGGTGGCCGGCGTCCCCGCGTCGGTGCCGTGGCCGTGGCGGTCGCGGTACCAGCCGAGGTCGAGCTCGAGCGAAGCGAGCTGCAGGCGCGCGCCGATGCCGAGCGCCGTCCCGACGTCGTTCGGCGCGGCGCCGGGCGGCGCGGTGTCGGGGTCGAGGAACGTGTTCGTGCGATAACCGAAGGCGTAGAGGTGGAGCGCGGTCTCGGCCCAGGGGTGGAGCGCGTCGCTCGGGCCGTTCGCGCCCTCGCCGTCCTGGCGCATCCCGCCGACCTTCACGCCCACGCGCCCGTAGACGTCCTCCGTCGGCGCGCGCAGCGCACCGCCCGTCGCACCGGCGTTCACGCCGAGCGCGTAGTCGAAGCGCCCGGCGAGGACGCCGTTCAGCTCGACGCCGTCGTAGTTGTCGACGAGCTGCCAGGCGCTGCCGTTCCCCAGCAGCGCCCCGACGGGCGCGTTCGGGAGCATGACGTCGGCGAGGTACGAGGAGTGCGGCCCGAACGGCGTGACGTTCGGGAACCCGCGCCCCACGACGAGGTTCACGGCGTGCCTCGGTCCGAGCAGGTCGCCGAACAGGATCTGCGCGTGCTCCACCTCCGCCGAGCCGGCGAAGGAGATCTCGCCCCACAGCGTGATGCTGTCGTCGACGGCGGCGCCCGCCCAGAGCTGTCCCTCCGCGACGAGGTCCTGGAGGCTCACGACGGTACCCGGCCGCGCGCCGCGGCCGGCCGTCGAGGTGCTCGAGGGGATGACGACGGCGCGCCCGTTCGCGCCGATGGCGATCGGCACCGACGCCGGGATGACGGCCGGCCACACCGAAGCCGGGAACGTCTTCTTCGTCGCGTCCTGCCCCAGGGGGATCGTCTCCGCCTTCACCTGGTCCGAGTCGATGCCCGGGAAGCGGTAGCCGTTCCGGCGGAACGCCTCGCCGAACGGCCCGAGCTTGGGATAGACGGTGTGGCAGGTGAGGCAGCTCGTGCCGTACTTGCGCGCGAAGGCGGGGATGGCGTCGGCGCGGGCCGCCACGAAGGACGTCGCGACGGCGAGCGCTGCGAGGAGCGTGGGCCGGAGCCGAGGTGTCATGGGGCGTGCGCCTCGCGGTCGGTGGTCGGACGAGGCGTAGGCGATGCTCCCGGCGAATGCAACGCTCGATGGGTCGCGGCGAGGCGAGCGCGACTTCCGCTACTCGACGCGGAGGAGGCCGCGCTTCTTCCCCGTCGCGCGGTCCACGGTGTCCACCGCCCGGAAGAGGCGCTCGGTCGAGACGAGCCAGGGTTGGTAGTGCCGGTTCACGTCGAGCACGAGCACGAGGTCGCGATCGGCGAGGTACGCGCCGACGGGCGAGTGGTGGCCGCCGCCGCGCCCGAAGAGCGGCGCGCGCCCGAAGTTCACCGCGTAGCGCCGCTCCGGGTCGTTCGCGCGCGCGACCTCCTCGCGGAACGCGCCGAGGTCGAGGTCGCGCAGCACCGTCACGCGCCGGCCCGTCCTCGCGCGGAGCAGCGCCGCCTCGGCGTCGAGGTCGAGGCCGCCCCAGACGTACCCGAACCAGGTGCGCACGCCGGTGCCGTCGAGCGCGTGCGCCGGGTCCGAGGGCGTCCCCAGTGAGCGCGCCACGTCGACCGCCGTCGTCGGGCCGCAGAAGGAGGCGTTCCGCTGGTACTCGAGCCCGGCCGCGACGTAGGCCGCGGCGACCGGGAGCGCGAGGGCGCGGGCGAGCAGCGCCGGATCCTGGTACGACGGCTCGCGCGCGATGGACGCCGCGTCCGCGCCGGCGCCCGCGGCGGGATCCCCGGCGCGCAGCGGCGGCGCGAGCGCCACCGCCACCGCCGAGACCGCGAGCAGGGCTCCCGCGGTCGCGACGGAGCGCTTCGACCACGGCGGCTTGTGCACGGTGCGGAGCATCTCCGCGCGCTGCGCTGGATCGACGTGGGGCATTGCGCTCCCGGTGTACGCCCGGGGCGGCGTTTGCCGCGAGGCCAGACGCCGCGACCCCCCTTGCGGGACCGGGGGTCCGCTCGGCCGTGCCGTCGCGCGTCGGAGCGGCGATCGCCTGCCGGCACGGCTACGATGGCGGCGCCCGTCGACGTGATCCGCCCCATCGCGAGGGTCATCGCCGTCCAGCACCGCCGTCATGATCGTTCGCCTGCGCGCCGCGCTCGAGCCGACCACCCGCGGGCTGCCGCCGACGTTCTGGTGGCTCCTCCTCGGCTTCCTCGTGACGCGCCTCGGCACGTTCGTCGTGCCCTACCTCGCCATCTACCTCACGAGCGAGCGCGGGGCGACGCCGGCGCAGGCGGGCGTCGTCGCCTCGCTGTGGGGCCTCGGCGCCATCGCCTCGGGCCCGGTGGCGGGCACGCTCGCCGATCGCTTCGGGCGCAGGGCGACGCTCGTCGCCGCGCTCGCCCTCGCCGGCGTGTGGACGGTGGCGCTCGGCTTCGTCGAGGGGCTCGGCGCGCTGGGCGCGGCGGTGCTCGTGCTCGGCTTCGTCTCCGAGGGGTACCGCCCGCCCATGCAGGCGGCGATCGCGGACGTCGTCCTCGACCCTGCGGCCCGGGCGCGCGCCTTCGCCCTCCTCTACTGGACGGCGAACCTCGGGTTCGCGGTGGGGCTCGTCGCCGCGGGCCTCCTCGCGCGCGTCGGCTACCGCTGGCTCTTCCTCGCCGACGGCGCGACGACGCTGCTCTTCGCGCTCGTCGTCGCGGCCAAGGTCCCGGAGTCGCGCCCCGACGCCGCCGGGGCGCACCCCGACGCGGCGGCGCTCCGCGGCCTCGCCGCGACCTTCGGCGACGGCGTCCTCGTGGCGCTGCTCCTCCTGAACCTCGCCTTCGGCGCG
>JBJMQK010000140.1:0-3374 GCA_045802735.1 Anaeromyxobacteraceae bacterium
CGTGGATCGTTCCGCCGCCCGGCGCATGGGGCAACCGGGCGGAGGCCGAAGCTGGGAGCTGGGAGCTGACAGCTGACTGCTCACATATTCGCGATCATGTTGTCGCCGAACGCGGACGTGCTGAGCTCGACAGCACCGTCCATCAACCGGGCAAAGTCGTAGGTGACCTGCTTCGACGCAATCGCCCCGTCCATCCCCTTCACGATCAGATCCGCCGCCTCGTTCCACCCGAGGTGCCGGAGCATCATCTCGCCAGACAGGATCACCGAGCCGGGGTTGACCTTGTCCAGATTGGCGTATTTCGGCGCGGTGCCATGGGTCGCCTCGAACACCGCGTGCCCGGTGACGTAGTTGATGTTGCCGCCCGGCGCGATACCGATGCCGCCGACCTGGGCCGCGAGCGCGTCGGAGAGGTAGTCGCCGTTGAGGTTCAGCGTCGCGATGACGTCGAACTCGTCAGGGCGCGTGAGGACCTGCTGCAGGGTGATGTCGGCGATGGCGTCCTTCACGAGCAGCTTGCCGCCCTTGAGGGCCTCCTTCTGCTCGGCGTTCGCCGCCTCCTCGCCCTTCTGCGCCTTGGTCCGCTCCCACTGCTCCCAGGTGTAGACCTTGTCGCCGAACTCCTTCTCGGCGAGGGCGTACCCGTAGTTCCGGAAGGCACCTTCCGTGAACTTCATGATGTTGCCCTTGTGGACGATCGTGAGGCTCTTGCGCTTGTTGGTGAGCGCGAACTCGATCGCCGCGCGCACGAGGCGCTCGGTGCCCTCGCGCGACACCGGCTTCACGCCGAGGCCGGTGGAGCCCGGGAAGCGGATCTTCTTGAACTCCTTCGGGAACTCCTTCTCGATGAAGCCGAGCATCTTCTTCGCCTGATCCGAGCCCGCCTCCCACTCGATGCCGGCGTAGATGTCCTCCGTGTTCTCGCGGAAGATCACCATGTCGACCTTCTGCGGGTTCTTCACCGGCGACGGGACGCCCTTGAACCAGCGGACGGGGCGCAGGCACACGTACAGATCGAGCATCTGGCGCAGCGCGACGTTCAGCGAGCGGATGCCGCCGCCGATGGGCGTCGTGAGCGGCCCCTTGATGCCGATGAGGTACTCGCGGAACGCGGCGATCGTCTCGTCGGGCAGCCAGTTGTTGAACTTGGTGAACGCCTTCTCGCCGGCGTAGACCTCGGCCCAGGCGATCTTCTTCTTGCCGCCGTAAGCCTTCTCGACGGCGGCGTCGAGGACGCGCACGCTCGCGCGCCAGATGTCGCGACCCGTGCCGTCGCCCTCGATGAACGGGAGGATCGGCCGGTCCGGAATCGTGAGCTTGCCGTTCGACAGCGTGATCTTCTGACCGTCCTTCGGCACTACGGGCTTCGCATCGGCCATTCCGAGGCTCCTCGATGTGGGATGAGGGGGGTGAGGCGTTTCTAGTACCCGACGCGGCCGCACCTGTAAAGCGATCAGGGGCCAGCGCGTGGGCTCGCCTAGCGCGCGATCAATCGGGCACTGCGAGCTCGGCGAACGTCGCGAGCAGCGGGCCCGCCGCGTCGAGGGCCGCCGGGTCGACGAGCGCGTCGAGCTCCACCTCGCGCTCGGCGCCGAAGCGCGTGCGCGCGGCCGACGGCGCGTACCCCGGGTGACACATGAGCTCCACGGCGCCCGGCGGCAGCGCGGCGAGCGCGGCGGAGAGGCGGGCGCGCGTCCAGAACGGGAACACCGCGGCGTCACCCAGGAACGCGTCGGCGGTGCGCACGCCGGCGGCGCGGAGCCGCGCGCGCATCCCCCCGTCGATCGCGCGGAGCGGCAGCCGGTGCCGCGCCGCCACGCGCGCGAAGATCGGCTCGGCGTCGGGGTGCGCGTGGGCGTGGCGGTGGCTGTCGAGGTGCGTCGGGGCGCTCCCGCGCAGCGCCGTGAACCGCGCGAGCTGCCGCTCGAGGTCCGCCTCGAGCGCTGCGCCGGCGAGCCCGCCTTCGAGGACCGCGTGCAGCCCGAGATCGAGCGTCGCGGGCGCGGCGGCGAGCGCCCGCGCCGCGTACGGCGTGTCCACCATCGCCGTCGCGGCGGTGACGATGCCGCGCGCGTGCGCCTCCAGGATCCCGCGGTCGATCTCCGGGTCGTACCCGAGATCGTCGGCGTTCACGAGGAGGAGGGTCGCGGGGCCGGGCACGGCCGTCCGAGCGTAGCCGCGCGCGCGCGCCGGCGCGACGTCTTCCGCTAGTTCCGCAGCTCCGCGCGCGGCTCGCCGTGCGGCTCGGGGGTGACCCGCGGCAGCTCGACCGTGACCGTCGTCCCGCTCCCCGGCGTCGACGAGAGGGTGATCGTCCCGCCGTGCGCGTCGACGATCTCCCGCGCGATGTAGAGCCCGAGGCCGAGCCCGCCGAAGTGGTGGCGCGGCACCGCGCGCTCGAAGCGGCCGAAGACCCGCTCCTGGTCGACGGGCTCGATCCCCATCCCCAGATCCCGCACCTCGAGGCGCACCCTGTCGCCGGCGCCGGCGACGCTCACCGTCACGGGCTTCCCCGCCCCGAACTTGAGCGCGTTCGAGAGCAGGTTCGTGAGCACCTGCTCGACGCGGATGCGGTCCCAGCGCCCGGTCGCCTGGCCCTCGCTCACGACCTCGATCGTCGAGTGCCGCCGAGCGCTCTCGTCGGCGAGGTGCGCCACCGTCTCGCGTACCACGTCCGCGAGGTCGAGCTCCTGCAGGCGGAGCTGCAGCCGGCCGAGCCGGAGGCGCGACACGTCGAGCAGCTCGTTCACGAGGACCCCGATCCGCCGGCACTGGCGCTCGAGCACGAGGAGCTTCGACGCGAGCGGGCCGGGCAGGCCCTCGGAGGTCTTGCCGGCGGTGCGCTGCAACAGCTGGAGCTGGAGCTGGAGCGCGGTCACCGGGGTCCGGAGCTCGTGCGAGGCGATCGAGAGGAACTCGTCGCGCTCGCGCACTTCCTCCTGGGCCTTCCGCCAGAGGACCGCCTTGTCCTCGATCTTCTTGCGCTCGGTCACGTCGCGCACCGCGGCGATGACGTAGCTCTCGCCGCCCGCGTCCATCGCCGCGAGGCTGATCTCGGCGGAGAACTCGTCGCCGTTCTTGCGCAGGCCGAACAGGTCGAGCCCGAGCCCCATCGGGCGCGTCCGTGGCGCCGCCTGATAACCCGCCCGGTGGATCTGGTGCATCGCGCGGAAGCGCGCAGGCAGGAGCACCTCTATCGGGTGGCCGACGATCTCGGCGCGCGACCAGCCGAAGAGTCGCTCGGCGACGCCGTTCACGTAGACGACCTCGCCGTCGCGGTGCGCGATCACCATCGCGTCGGGAACCGACTCGAGAATCGAGAAGTCGAGCTCCGGAACAGGTCGCGCGCGCCGCTCCACCTTCGGAGGGTGGAC
>JBJMQK010000074.1:0-4493 GCA_045802735.1 Anaeromyxobacteraceae bacterium
CCGCGCCGGCGCGGGCCGGCGGGACGACGTCCACCACGACCTTCAGCTCGCGGTAGGTGCCCGGCGGGACCACGCCGTCGAAGACCTTGCTGAGGCCCCCCGTGGCGAGCGCGTCGCCGGTGAGGTCGACGAGGAACGGCCCGACCCGGATCTCGTCCGCGTCGTCGTCGCCGCCCAGGCCCTGCCCGCCGTGGTCGTCCACGCCGCCGTCGCCGCTGCCGGCGTCGTCGGCGCCGCCCTTCGCCGCCGCCACGAGCGCGTGGTTCGCGGGGTCGTCCGCGCCGCCGTCGGCGCCTGCGTCGGCCGCGTCGACCGCGCCCTCGAGCTTCACCTTGCGGATCGCGACCCGGACGCGATCGATGACGATCCCGTTCCCGAGGTCGAGCGACCCGGGTGTGGCGGCGCTCGTCGTCGCCGCCGCGGACTTCGCGCTCACCGTGACCTTCCCGCTGCTGCTGCACGCAGCGGCGGCCAGCACGACGGCGCCTACCGCGAAACCAAGAGTCCTCGAAGCCATGTCGGTTTGCTCCTTCGGTTTTCCCACCGTGTGCTCCGGAGACCCCGATGCCGTGGGGTCGGCCACACCCCCTCTTCGGGCTCCCCCGCGCGTCGGCGACGGGACGCCCCGGGCCGGGCCCGCGCCGGTTCGTGGCAGAATGCGCACCCTTCTCTCGCGTCGGAGGTCCACGCATGTCGGAGCGGATCGTCGCTGGCTCGGATCACGCCGGGCTCGCGCTGCGCGGGGAGGCCGTGCGCGTCGCGCGCGAGCTCGGGTTCGAGGTCGAGGACGTCGGCCCGTTCTCGGGGGAGAGCGTCGACTACCCCGACTTCGCGCGCCAGGTCGCCGAGGCCGTCGCGCAGGGGAGGGCGCGCTTCGGGTTCCTCGTCTGCGGCACCGGCATCGGCATGTCGATCGCCGCGAACAAGGTGGACGGCGTGCGCGCGGCGCTGTGCACGACGGAGCTCGAGGCGCGGATGGCGCGGGCGCACAACGACGCGAACGTCCTCTGCATCGGCGAGCGCGTGCTCGGGCCCGGGCTCGGCGGGGCGGTGGTGAAGGCGTTCCTCGAGACGCCGTTCGAGGGCGGGCGACACCTGCGCCGCGTCCAGAAGATCATGGATCTGGAAAAGTAGGGCTGCGCGAGCTATCTAGGCCCCCCTCCCACCCGAGGAGCCGAAGCCATGATGCCCACGCAGCGCCTCTCCGAGGCCGACCCCGACGTCTTCCGGCTCATCCGCGAGGAGACCCGCCGCCAGGCCGAGGGCCTCGAGCTCATCGCCAGCGAGAACTTCGTCTCCCCCGCGGTCCTCGAGGCGATGGGGTCCTCGCTCACCAACAAGTACGCCGAGGGCTACCCCGGCAAGCGCTATTACGGCGGGTGCGAGGTCGTCGACCAGGTGGAGAGCCTCGCCATCGACCGGGCGAAGCGGCTCTTCGGCGCGGACCACGCGAACGTGCAGCCGCACTCCGGGTCGCAGGCGAACATGGCGGCCTACTTCGCGCTCGCGAAGCCCGGCGACACGCTCCTCGCCATGAGCCTCAACTTCGGCGGGCACCTCACGCACGGCTCGTCCGTGAACTTCTCCGGCAAGCTCTTCAAGATCGTCCCGTACGGCCTGAAGCAGGACGACGAGACCATCGACTACGACGAGGTGGCGCGCCTCGCGAAGGAGCACCGCCCCCAGATCCTCGTCGTCGGCGCGAGCGCCTACCCGCGCACGCTCCACTTCGACCGCTTCGCCGAGGTCGCGAGGAGCGTCGGCGCGGCGATGGTCGTCGACATGGCGCACATCGCCGGCCTCGTGGCGGCGGGGGTGCACCCCTCGCCGGTGCCCCACGCGGAGATCGTCACCACCACGACGCACAAGACGCTGCGCGGGCCGCGCGGCGGCATGATCCTGTCGCGCGAGGCGCACGCGAAGGCGGTGAACTCGCAGATCTTCCCGGGCATCCAGGGCGGACCCCTCGAGCACGTCATCGCGGCGAAGGCGGTCGCCTTCGGCGAGGCGCTGCGCCCCGAGTTCAAGACCTACCAGCGCCGCATCGTCGAGAACGCGAAGGTGCTCGCCGAGGGCCTCGTGGCCGCCGGGCTCCGCCTCGTCTCGGGGGGCACCGACAACCACCTCATGCTGGTGGACCTCCGCCCGAAGAAGCTCACCGGCAAGGTCGCGGAGGAGGCGCTCGGGAAGGCCGGGATCACCGTCAACAAGAACATGATCCCGTGGGATCCGGAGAAGCCGATGACCACCTCGGGCATCCGCGTCGGGACGCCGGCCCTCACGACCCGCGGCATGGGCCCCTCCGAGATGCGCGAGGTGGCGGCGCTCATCGGCCGCGCGCTCGACGCCCCCGGCGACGACGCGGCGCTCGCGAAGGTGCGCGGCGAGGTGAAGGATCTCTGCCGCCGCTTCCCCATGTACGAGGGGATGTACTAGGCGTCGCTCCGCCCGCCCGGGCACCCGCCATGCGCTGCCCCCACTGCGGCCACCTCGAGGATCGCGTCGTCGACTCGCGCGAGGCGCAGGAGGGCCAGGCCACGCGCCGGCGCCGCGAGTGCCTCGGCTGCGCGCGGCGCTACACGACCTACGAGCGCGTGGAGGAGGTGTTCCCGCAGGTCGTGAAGAAGGACGGGCGCCGCGAGGCGTTCGACCGCCGCAAGATCGTCGAGGGCCTCGAGCGCGCCTGCCAGAAGCGGCCGGTCTCGCGCGAGCAGCTCGACGACCTCGTCTCGCGCGTCGAGCGCCGCGTGCAGGAGAGCGGTGAGCGCGAGGTGGCGAGCGGCTTCATCGGCGAGGCGGTCATGGAGCGCCTGCGCGACCTCGACCAGGTGGCCTACGTGCGCTTCGCCTCGGTGTACCGCGCCTTCCGCGACGTCGGCGAGTTCATGAGCGAGCTCTCGAACCTCCAGCGCAAGCCCCGATGAGCAAGGACGTCGCGCGCGCGCGGCGCGCAGCGCGGCCGGGCGCCGCCGCCGACCCCGCGTGCAATGAGGCGTTCATGCGGCTCGCCCTCGGGGAGGCCGAGAAGGGGCTCGGGCGCACGAGCCCGAACCCCGCGGTGGGAGCGGTGGTGGTGCGCGACGGGCGCGTGGTCGGGCGTGGCCATCACGCGCGCGCCGGCGGCCCGCACGCCGAGGTCGTGGCGCTGCGCGACGCCGGGGCGCGCGCGAGCGGCGCCGACCTCTACACCACGCTCGAGCCCTGCAACCACTGGGGCAAGACCCCGCCGTGCAGCCTCGCCATCCTCGAGGCCGGGGTGCGCCGGGTGTTCGTCGGGTCGCGCGATCCCAACCCGGTGGTGAACGGGCGCGGGCTTTCCCGGCTGCGGCGCGGCGGCGTCGAGGTGGTGACGGACGTCCTGCGCGAGGCATCCGATGCCCTGAACGCCGTCTGGTTCCGCTACGTCCGCAGCGGCCGGCCGTACGTGACGCTCAAGGCCGCGGTGACGCTCGACGGCAAGATCGCGACGCGGACCGGCGATTCACGCTGGGTGACGGGACCCGCCGCCCGCGAGGCGGTGCACCGCCTGCGCGACCGCGCCGACGCCGTGCTCGTCGGCGCGGGCACGGCGCGCGCCGACGATCCGCTGCTCACGACGCGGCTGCCGGGCGGCGCCGGGCGCGACGCGGTGCGCGTCGTCCTCGACAGCCGCCTCGCCCTGCCGCGCACGCTCCACCTCTTTCGCCCGCGCTCCCCGGCGCCGACGCTCGTCGCGACGACGGTGAAGCGCCCGCCTTCGCTCGGCGCCGGGGTCGAGGCGCTCCGCTGCGCCGCCCGCGGGGGGCGGGTCGACCTCGACGACCTCCTCGCGAAGCTCGCCGCGCGCGGGCTCGCCCACGTGCTCGTGGAGGGCGGCGCCGAGGTGCACGCGCGCTTCCTCGCCGCCGGGCTCGTCGACCGGGTGGTCCTGTTCCTCGCGCCGAAGCTCCTCGGCGGCGGCAAGGACTGGCTCGCCGGCGCAGGCCCGGCGCGCATGGAGGACGCGCTGCGCCTCGAGGGCGTCGAGGTGCAGCGCGTGGGCGAGGACCTCCTCGTGACCGGAACGCCGGCCGGCGTCGGCGCTACGGCGAGGTCTGGACGAGCACGGCGCCGCAGCCCTGCCAGGTGAACTTGACCGCGCGGTCCGTGAGGAACGGGTCCGCTGCGGCGCCGGCCGGCTGCGCGGGGAGCTTCGTCCAGATGCGCTTCAGCTCGACGGCGCCGCCCGTCGCGCACCCGTCGGTCACGACGACCTTCTCGAAGTCGGCGCTCGTCGTGAAGGCGATCGAGATCGTCTGGCCGTTCGCGCGGACGGTCGCCGCCTTGTCGGACTGTGCGAAGCCGTCGAGCGACGACGACGACGCGGTGACGGTGAGGTCGCCGGAGTAGTGGATCGCGAAGTCGAAGGCGGCGATGCCGCTCCCGGCGGCCGCTCCCGAGGCGGTCGCGGTGAGGTCCCACTTCACCTCGGTCGCGCTCGGCTTCGAGATGGTGCCGTCGAGGATGACGGTGAA
>JBJMQK010000141.1:0-7943 GCA_045802735.1 Anaeromyxobacteraceae bacterium
TTCGTGGCGGCGTAGTCGAGGATCGCGGGGTTCGGCTGGTACGCCTGGATGGAGGCCGTGTTCACGATCGTCGCGCCGGGCTTCATGTGCGGCAACGCGTGCCGCACGAGGTGGAACATGGCGAGGATGTTCACGCGGAAGGTGTGCTCCACGCGCGCGGCGTCGAGGTCCTCGAAGCGCTCCACCGCGCGCCCCTGGAACCCCGCGTTGTTCACGAGCACGTCGAGCCTCCCGAAGCGCTCCACCGTCTCGCGCACGACGCGCTCACAGTGTGCCTCGTCGGCGAGGTCGCCGCCGAGCGTCGCGGCCTTGCGCCCGGCCGCATCCACGAGGCGCCTCGTCTCCTCGGCGTCCTCGCGCTCCGACAGGTAGGAGATCATGACATGTGCGCCCTCGCGCGCGAACGCGACGGCCACGGCGCGACCGATGCCGCTGTCCGCACCGGTGACGAGCGCCACGCGGCCCTCGAGCCGCCCGTGCCCGACGTAGCTGCCGGCGCCGGAGTCGGGGTGCGGCCGCAGCTCGGCCTCGCTGCCAGGCGTGGGCTGCTGCTGCTTCGGGAAGGGCGGCTTCTGTCCGGCGCCGCGCGGGTCCGGGTTGCGGTGGTCGGCCATGCACGAACGGTGAGCGCGCGCCGCCGGTGCGGCAACGCGCCGCACGCACGGGCGGGTGGGTCCGGGCAGCGTCGCCCCTTCTTCCCCGGGCTGCGCTGACGGACGTCAAGGTCGCACCTGCGCGCCTGCGTCACTCTGGCCCGGGGGAGCGCCCGCCAAGGCGCGGGAGATCATTAGCGATGGTGCGCGTCATCACTGGGGAGGAGGTCGCAACCTTCCGCGGCGAGGAAGGCGGCGAGGGGGAAGTGGTCTGCCTCCTCGACCTCGGCCTGCCGTGCAACATGCGGTGCGACGGGTGCGACGGCCGCGACGCGCCGCTCGAGCTGTCCGACGACGCGGCGGCGGGGCTGTCGCAGGCCATCGTGGACGGGGCGCGGGAGCGGCGCGCCAGCGGGCTCGCGCTGGCGCTGTACGGCGGCGAGCCGCTCCTGGACCCCGGCGGCGTCCTCAAGTTCTCGGCGCGGGTCCGGCGAGCGTGCGATCGCGCCGGGATCGCGTACCGGGCGCACCTGCTCACGAACGGCACGCTGCTCGCCGCGCTCCCGCCGCGCGTGCTCACCACCGCCGGGTTCCGGACGATCCAGGTCACGCTCGAGGGCGCGCGGCGGACGCACGACGAGCGCCGGCGGCTCGCCGACGGCCGTGCCTCCTGGCGCCTCATCGTGGAGGGGATCAAGTACGCGCGCGACGAGGCGAACGTCATCGTGCGCGCACCCGTGCGCGCCGTCGGCGGCGGCGTGGAGGAGCTCCTCGGCGAGCTGGACGACGAGGGCCTGCTCGAGGGTGAGCGCGCGATCGCGGTGTACGTCGCGCGACCCGCGCCTTACCGCGTGCAGGCGCGCGAGCTGGTGAAGGTCACCGCGCTGCTCGCGCGGGGACGCCAGCCGGGCGCGCGCTGCTGAGCGGCAGGTACCGCCTCGCAGGTACGCCCCACGGGGAACCGCCCCGTCGCCGCCAGCCGGGCATCCGGCCGGCATGCGGGGGCGCACCTACCGTTACCTCTTGACCCCCGGGCGGGCGTCCGCAGGTTGTGATCCGTGCAAACGGAGACCAACACCGCCGAGGTCACGGCGCCGCGGAGCGTCCCCCTGCGACCCGAGCCTGCGAGCGAGCGGCAGCTCCGCGACGCGCCGAAGTGCACGATCCTCATCATCGACGACGACGCGGGCATTCGCGACGCGCTGGCGGAGATCCTCGAGCTTTCCGGGTACCAGGTGGCGGTCGCGGCGGACGGGCAGGAGGGAGTCGAGCTGCTCGAGGTGGGGCTCGAGCCCTCGGCGATCGTCCTCGACCTCATGATGCCGAGGATGGACGGGTGGACGTTTCTCGACCGACTCCGACACGACCCCAAGCATCAGGGCGTGCCCGTGGTCGTGACGAGCGCGGTCGCTTCGGAGAGTCCCCCCGGCGCCGACCTCTGCCTCCAGAAGCCCTTCGACGTCGGCCAGCTCGACCGCGCCGTCGCGCGGCTCTGCGCGCACTGACGGCGCCGCGCGTCAGCGGCAGCTCAGGCCCGCGGGGCACACGTCGCCGCCGGCGAGCAGCACCGAGCACACGTCCGGCGCCGCAGGGCAGAGCGGGGCGTCGAACGATCCGTTCAGCGCGCCGCCACCCTCGAGCGTGACGTCGAGGCGCCCGGCGACGTGCGACCCGTCGATCGCGGTGATCGTGACCTTGCCCGTCGCGCGGCGCGCCGGGGCGCGGCAGGCGACGTCCGCCGTGTGCGAGGCGCCGACGCCTGCCCCGCCGACGGCGGCGACGAGGAGCTGCTGCACGTCCGGAAACACCTGGTACTCGCCCGGACCGAGCGCGGCCGCCGCCGCCGACGCCCCCGCCTTGCCGACGACGAGGACGACCGCGCTCGTGCCGCGCGCCATCACGCACGCCGCGCTCGTCACGTAGGTGCACGCGCCGTCGAAGCCGGCGAGCGCGAGCCCGACCGCGGAGAGCTGGATCCCGAAGGGAAACGCGCCGCAGGTCGCCGGCCCTGCCCGGAACGCCACGACCTCGACGGGCGCGAAGGGCGCGCCGCCGACCGTGCCGGTGACGTCGCGCGGGGCGCGGGCGCCCGCGCAGGCGAGGAGCGCGGCCGCGGTGGCGATCACGAGTTCGCGCATGCGGGCTCCGCGCGGCGCGGGCGCGGCCGTCGCGCGCGGAGCGCGAGCGGGAGCCCGAACCAGAGGCCGAGGAACATCGCGAGGGCCGCCCCCGCCGCCCCGCCGGCGACGCCGTACGACTCCGTCACCTTGTACACGACGACGAGGAGCTCGCCGGCGAGCGCGAGCGCGAGCGGGATCATCGCGGCCACGACGAGCCGGCTCGCGACGGTGTGGAAGCGCTCGGTCTCCTCGCCGCGCTCGACGATGCGGTGGTACGCCGCCGGGGTGACGAGGAGCACGATCGACAGGGCGACGAGGCCGATGACGCCGAGGTGGAGGAGGCGCAGCGCCCCGGGGAGCTTCTCGAAGGCCGAGGTGAGCGTCACGGCAAACTGGAACCCGAGCAGCGCCTGGGCGCCCGGGATGACCATGCGCGATTCGGTGAGGACGTGCTTGATGCGGTCTTCGACCTTCGTCGGCTGCATGGCGTCCTCCGGCGCGGCGGGCGCGTCGCCGCGGCGAGCGCGCGCGCCATAGGTGAATCCGTACCAGCCCGCGACCGCCGCGAGGGTGACCGCGCCGCCGAACGCCACCGCCGCGCGATCGCCGAGCGCGCGAGAGGCCGCGACGGCGGAGTCGACCCCGATCCCGAGCGCGAGCGGGAGGAGGGCGACGCGGAGCACCGCCGTCGTGAACGCGTGGACGTGGGAGCGGTCGTGCCCGCGGGCGGCGATGCGGTGGTAGGCGGCGGGCAGGGAGACGAGCGCATACGCGACGAGCATGATGCAGAGCGAGGACAGGGCCGCGGCCTGCGCCCACGGGGCGAGCGCGTCGAAGCGCTCCTGGAACACCGCCCGGTACTCGAACCCGATGAGCACCTGCGTCCCGAGGATGAGGATGCGCCCCTCGTCGAGCGCGTTCTGGACCTCGTTCTTCAGCGTCGCCACGGGTCGCTCCCGATTGAAATCTAGCGACGCCCCGCTAGACACGGCACGTGGGCGCTCGTCGGCCTGGTGGCCGTGCTCGATTGCGTTGACCCCTCGGGATGGGGGGTCTCGGGGGGAGAGTGTCTCCCCCCGGAGTGAGGCGCCGCCAGGCGCCGGATCTCTTCATGGCGGCGGAAGCGACGCTGCGGATCAAGGCGACTGGGCGCCGCCATGAGGGAGGCGATGGAGACGCGAACGCTGGGCGCCGGTGGTCCGGTGGTGAGCCGCCTCGGGCTCGGCCTCGCCGCCCTCGGCCGGCCCGCGTACATCACCGTGGGTCACGATCGCGACTTCCCGGGCGGGCGGGCGCCGGCGGAGATGGAGGGACAGGCGCGCGACGTGCTCGACGCCGCGTACGCGGCGGGCGTCCGCTACTTCGACGCGGCGCGCTCGTACGGCCGTGCCGAGGCGTTCCTGCGCGGGTGGCTCCTGGCGCGGCGGCTCGGTCGCGAGGACGTGGTCGTCGGGTCGAAGTGGGGGTACCGCTACACCGGCGGGTGGCGGCTCGACCCGGAGCGGCACGAGGTGAAGGATCACTCGGCGGCGGCGCTGCGGGAGGGGCTCGCCGCCTCGGAGGCGGAGCTTTCGCCGTGGCTCGCGCTCTACCAGATCCACTCGGCGACGCCCGAGAGCGGGGTCCTCGACGATCCCGAGGTCCTCGACGGCCTCGCCGCGCTGCGGGACCGCGGGGTGCGGGTCGGGGTGAGCGTCAGCGGGGTCTCGCAGGCGGAGACCATCCGGCGGGCGACCGCCGTCCGCAGGGGCGGCGCCCCGCTGTTCGCCGCGGTGCAGGCGACGTGGAACGTGCTCGAGCGCTCGTGCGGGGAGGCGCTGGCCGAGGCGCACCGCGGCGGGGTCGGCGTCATCGTGAAGGAGGCGCTGGCGAACGGGCGCCTCACCGTCCGGGGCGACGCCGGCGCGAGCGGACCGGTCGCCGACGTCGCGCGGGCGCTCGGCGCGACGGCGGACGCCGTGGCGCTCGCAGCCGCGCTCGCTCAGCCGTTCGCCGACGTGGTCCTGCTCGGCGCGAGCACGGCCCCGCAGGTCGCCTCGAACGCGCGCGCGCTGGAGCTCGCGCTGTCGCCGGAGGCGCTCGCGGCGCTCGCCGCGGCGGCCGAGCCCGCGCCCGTCTACTGGGCAGGGCGCGCCCGCCTGCCCTGGCGCTGACCGTCCGCGTGATCGGCGGTCGCGCGGCGCGGCGCGAACGGAATGGCCAGTTTGCGGGAGGCGTCGAGGGGCCCACGGCGCCGCAGGAGGTTCCATGAGCGAGCCCGTGTCGAGGCGGCGAGCGCTCGTCATCGAGGACGACGGCGCCGTCCGGGAGCTGCTCGTCGAGACGCTGGAGCTGCGCGGGATCGACGTCGACGCGGTCGACTCCGCGGACGAGGCGCTGCGCCTGCTCGAGGGCGACATGCGCCCCGACCTCATCGTGCTCGATCGCCGGATGCCGGGGATGTCGGGGGACGACCTGCTCACGCGCCTCAAGGGCTCGCCGCGGTGGTCGAAGATCCCGGTCGCGGTGGTGAGCGGCGTCTCGCGCCGCGAGCACGAGATGTCGGCGAAGCCGGAGGTCTACCTCGAGAAGCCGTTCGACATCGACACGTTCGACGAGGCGCTGCGCGACATGGGCGCGGGGGGGTAGGGCTAGCGACGCGGCTGCGCGGTCGTGGGGTGATAGACGACGGCGAGCACGCCCGGGATGTACTTCAGATCGACCGCGGTGCGCCCCACGACCCAGCGCGTCTGGCGCATGTCGATGAGGGCGTCGTCCGCGTCGACGACGGCGGGCGGGCCGAGCTCCCTGCGGAAGAGCCCCTGCAGCTCGTCGTAGCTCTCGGCCGGCGCGTAGACGTCCTGCGGCGTCCGCGCGCTGACGAGCGCGAGCTTGCCGCCCTCGAACAGGAACCGGATGCGAAACGTGCGCGCTCCGATGGCCTGCTCCTCGAGCCGCGCCGCGATGACGGTCCCGTCGGCGAGCTTCTCCTCGGGGTCGACGCGCTGCGCCCGGTCCGGATAGGCGGCGAGGACCTCCTCGACGCTCATGCCCCAGCGCACCTTCCCCCATCCGCCGCGCTCCTCGCGGCTGAGCAGCGCCGGTGGGCAGTTCGTGAACCTCACCGTCGACGCTCACCCGATGCACCCGCACCTCATCAGGCACCAGATCGTCGCCCGCCAGACGTTCAGCGTGGGCAAGTACAAGGCGCTCCTGTGCGGGAGCCCACCTGCCAGCCGGGCACCTCTCCCGGCGGTGAGATGCAGCTCATCCCCGATCCGACGGCGGTGCTCACGGGTGCGCCGGTGCTCGTGACGCCGGCGAGCGTGGAGGGCGGCTACAAGGACGCCGTGCAGGTCCCGCCGGGCAAGGTGACGACCATCGTCGCCGACTGGACGGCCCGCTGGCCTGTCGCGCCCGCGGGAACGCTCGCGACGGCGCCCGGCACCGCCGGGCTGCCCGAACGGCGTCAACGGCTGCGCCGCGCCGTACACGTACGAGCCGGTGACCTCCGGCCCGTACGTGTGGCACTGCCACATCAACTCGCACGAGGACTCGGAGATGATGCGCACGAGCCTCGTGGTGCCGTAGCGCTCGACCACGACGTGCAGTGAACGAGGAGGGGCGGTGCCTCGCGGCGCCGCCCCCTCTGCTCGTCCCCGGTCAGCACGCGACGAAGGCAGGCCGTCGCCGCGTGCGGCACGGTTCACGCCGCGGGCGCGAGGGCCTCCGGCGCGACCCGCGCGAAGATCGCGGCGAGCTCACCCTCGCCGAGCGTCTCGCGCGCGAGGAGCAGCGCCGCCGCATCCACGAGCAGGGCTCGGTTCTGGCCGAGGCAGGCGCGGGCCCGGACGAACGCGGCGTCGAGGATGGCGCGCGCCGCGCGGTCGATCTCGCGCGCGGTCTGCTCGCTGCGCGGCCGCCGCGCGTGCGGCCCGTTCGCGGCGAACGCCGGCGCGTCGAGCTCGTACGTGAGGTGGCCCAGCTCGGGCACGAGCGCGTACCGCCGGGTCACGTCGCCGCAGGGCACTCGCAGCGGCGGAGCCCCCGCGCGCGGATCCACCCGTGCAGCCGGTGCGGCCACGCGGCGCCGGGGAGCGCCATCAAAGGGCAGAGGTCGGTGACGGGCCGCACGCCGCGCGCCTCGCAGGCGGCGCGCGCGTCGGCCGTCGCCGAGCCGGCCCCGCCGCCGCGGTGCAGCCACACGTGGCGGACGCCCGCGGCGAGCGCGTCCGCGACGACCGCGTCGGTCCGCGCGACCGGGGTCAGCACGAGGACGCCTTCGGGCGGGGGCGTGACGTCGCCGATGCGCGCGTGGCAGCCCAGGCCCTCGATCTCGGTCGCGCCAGGGTTCACCGGCACGACGTCGTAGCCGCGCCGCACGAGTTCCCGGAGGAGCGCGCGGCTGAAGTGCCCGGCGTCGCGCGAGGCGCCTGCGAGGGCGATACGGCGGAGCGACAGGAACGCGCGCGCGGCTTGGAGCGGGTCGGCGGAGAGCGGGGTCATGCGTCACCTCTGCGGGCGCTCACCTGCGTGGCAGCGTCCTGTGAGCCGCGGCGTCGACGAGGTGGAGGCCTCGTCGCGGGTACAGCGGCGTCGGACGGACGGCGCTCTCCGCGTCGCGGGAGATGACGAGGACGGGGCACGTCGCCTTGCGCAGCACCTCGTCGGCGACCGACGGATCGAGGAGGCGGCGCAGCGCGGACCGCCCCATGGACGCGACGACGATGAGGTCCGAGCGGTGCTCCTCGGCGAACCGGACGATGGCGTCCGCGGCCCGGCCGATCGCGACGGCGGCGGCGACGTCGGAGAGCGCGGCGCGCTCCGCGTCGACGCGCCACCCGGCGAGGCGGCGCTCCGCCGCGCGGACGGACGCGGAGAAGACCTCGACCGGCCCGACGAACATGTCGCCGCTCGCCGCGGGCGGCGGCTCGTACGCGTGCAGGAGCGTGAGGCGCGCGCCATAGCGTCGCGCGAGCTCGGCCGCGAAGGTCATCGCGCCGCGCGACGACGGTGAGAAGTCGACCGCGCAGAGCACCTGCTCGAACGTCGCCACGAGCCACCTCCGCGGGCGCCTGGCGAACGCTGAGCGAAGGATGCGACGCCCGCGAGACGATCGTACGCGCTCACCGCGCCTCCGGGGGTGAGGTCGCTTGCCTCACCGCCAAGGGGGCAGTGCGCGTTCACCGCTCGTCGGAGCCGCCCTCCGCCGCCGCGGCGCGGCACGGCCGGGTAGCCGCGCGGGCGTCGA
>JBJMQK010000151.1:0-3643 GCA_045802735.1 Anaeromyxobacteraceae bacterium
GCCGTGAACGCCGCGCCCGGGTCCTCCCAGCCGGCGAAGGCGGGCACGATGCGCAGGTGCCCGGAGGATGAGATCGGCAGGAACTCGGTGAGCCCCTGCACGATCCCGAGGATCGCGGCCTCGAACCAGCTCAAGCGAGCGTCGTCTCGAGGCGGTAGGCGAGCGCTTCCAGGGCGAGCGGCTCGGTGACGTTCAGCGCGAGGCGCTCGCGGGTCTCCTCCACGAGCTCGACGGAACGGCGGAGCGCGAGGGGATCCGCGCGCTGCGCATCCTCAGCGAGGGCGTCGGCGCGGTCGAGGTGGTGGGCGAGCTCGGGCGCGCCGACCCGGACCGCGACGAGGTCGCGGAACCACAGGCCGGTGAGACGGAGGCCGAGCGTGAGCCACGCGGTCTCGGCGCGGCGCTTGGCGCGCGTGGCGCGCTGGTTCCACTCGTTCTCGATCTTCCGCCTCTCGCGCGCGGGCGCGAGCTCCTGCGCCTCGGCCGCGCGGGCGGCGACCTCGGCGCGGACGGCGTCGCCGCGGCGGGCGGCCTGGGCGAGGAGGGCCTCCCACGCCTTGGCCGCGCCGCCCGATCCGGCGAGCGCGGCGCGGGCGAATCCCTCGGCCGCGGCGCGCAGCGCGGGGCCGTCGCCGAGGGCGAGCGCGAGGGCCTCGTCGCCGTTGCCGAGCGCGAGGCGGGCGCACGCGCGGGCGGCGTCGGGCGCGACGCCGTGGCGCTCGAGCCGCTCGGCGAGCGCGTTCGGAGGGAGCGGATCGAACCGCACGAGCTGGCATCGGGAGACGATGGTCGGTAGCACGTCGCCGAGACGGTCGGTCAAGAGGATGAGATGCACATGAGGAGCGGGCTCCTCGAGCGTCTTCAGGAGCTTGTTGGCCGCCGTCTCGATGAGGGTGTCGGCGCGCTCGAGGACGAAGACGCGGCGCTCGGCCTCGAACGGCGTCCGGGTCGCGGCGGCCACGACGGGCTCGTCGATGTCCCCCACGAGCATCTCGTGCGCGCCGCTCGGCGTCACCCACGTCAGGTCGGGGTGGGTCCCGTGCTCGACGCGCAGGCGCGCGCCCGCGGGATCGGCCACGCCCTCGGTGAGGAGCGCGGCCGCCAGCGCGCGGGCGACCTCTCGCTTGCCGGCGCCGGCCGGCCCGTGGAAGAGGTACGCGTGCGACGGGCTCCCCCCGGGAGCCAGGGCGGCCTGGAGGACCGCGCGGGCGTGCGGGTGCCGTTCCGTCCCGGCCAGCGCGGTCAGGACTTCCCGCACTCCTTGAAGCCGAGGCGCGTGGCGGCGGCCTTGCCCTCCGCGTCGGCCTTCTGCGCCTTGGTGAGGACCGCCTGGATCTGAGCCCGGTCGCCGCTCTTGGCGACGCCGGCGAGGTCCGAGGCGAGTTCCTTCTGGCGCACGGCCGCGTTCGTAAAGGTGTCGTAGTCCTTCTGCAGGCTCTGCTCGGGGTCGAGGCCCTTCAGCTTCTTCGTGCCCGACCCGATCGCGTCCGAGGCCTTGTTCCCGTAGGCGGCGAGGTCCGACAGCTTGGTCGGCTTGGGGATCTTGGCGAGCTCCTTGCTCGTGTCCTTGCAGATGTTGTCGGCCTTGGTCACGAGCTCGGACTTCTTGAGCTCGCTGCCGCCGCCGCACGCGGCGAGCGCGAGGGCCGCGAGGCCGGCCGCGAGAGGGAGGGCGCGTCGGTTCATGGGCGGGCAGCCTACGGGGTAGGGTCCGCGGCCGTGCCGGGGGGCCGCCTCATCACCATCGAGGGGGTCGACGGAGCCGGGAAGACCACGCTGGCCGCGGCGCTGGTCGATGCGCTCCGGGAGCGGGGCGAGGACGCGGAGCTCCTCCGCGAGCCGGGCGGCGTGGCCGCCGCCGAGCGGATCCGGGCGCTGGTGAAAGACCCGTCGCTGACGATCGGGGACCGGGCCGAGGCCCTCCTCTTCGCCGCCGCGCGGGCCCAACTCGTCGAGGAGCGGATCGCTCCGGCGCTCGGCGCCGGGCGCACGGTCGTGCTCGACCGCTTCCTCGACTCCTCGCTCGCCTACCAGGGCGGCGGGCGCGGCCTCGGGGTCGAGGCGGTGCGCGCCGTGAACGCGCTGGCCACGGGCGGGCTGGTCCCCGACCGCACGCTCCTCCTCGTCGTCCCGCTCGAGACGGGACGGACGCGGCAGGGCGGCCGCGACGACGCGCCCGACCGGATGGAGCGGGAGGACGAGACGTTCTTCCGCCGCGTCGCCGACACCTACTGGGCGCTGGCCGAGGCGGAGCCGAACCGGATCTTCGCGCTCGACGCCTCCCTCTCCCCCGGCGACGTCCTGGCGGAGGCGCTGGCGGTCGTCTAGTACCCGTCGGGGTGGGCCTGGTGCCAGGCCCATGCGTCCCCGACGATCTTCTCGAGGTCGTGCTGCGGCTCCCATCCGAGGACCGCGCGGATCTCGTCCGAGGCGGCGACGAGCCGGGCGGGGTCGCCGGCGCGGCGCGGGCTTTCGTTGACCGGGATCGCGTGGCCGGTGACCGCGCGCGCGACGTCGATCACCTGCTTGACCGAGAAGCCGCTCCCGTTGCCGAGGTTGAGGATCCGGTGCACGCCGGGCTCCGCGTGCTCGATCGCGCGCAGGTGCGCGTCGGCGAGGTCCTCGATGTGGATGTAGTCACGCACGGCCGTGCCGTCCTCGGTCGGGTAGTCCGTGCCGAACACGTTCACCTGCTCGCTCCGGCCGAGAGCGACCTTGAGGACGTTGGGGATGAGGTGGGTCTCGGGCTCGTGGTGCTCGCCGAGATGGCCGCTCGCGCCCGCGACGTTGAAGTACCGCAGCGAGATCGCGCCGAGGCCGTGCGCGCGGCTCTCGGTCGAGATCATCCGGTCGACCGCCAGCTTCGTGTCCCCGTAGGGGTTGGTCGGCTTCTCCGAGTCCGTCTCGGTGATCGGGATGTGCTCGGGCTCGCCGTAGCAGGCGGCCGTCGAGGAGAAGACGAGACGCGGGACGCCCGCCGCGCGCATCGCGTCGAGCAGGTTGAGCGTGCCGCCGACGTTCGCGCGCCAGTAGCGCTCGGGGTGCTCGGTCGACTCGCCGACGAGGGAGAGCGCGGCGAAGTGCAGGACGCCCTCGTAGCCGTCGGCGAGCGCGCGCTTCAGACCGTCGGGATCGAGGAGATCCTGCTCGACGAATGCCGCGCCCTCGGGCACGGCCTCGCGGTGCCCGCGCAGCAGGTTGTCGAGGACCGTGACCTCGTGGCCCTGATCCAGCAGGGTCTGCGCGCAGATCGAGCCGATGTAGCCGGCGCCGCCGGTGACGAGGAGCTTCATGGAGCGGAGGATGGTGACACGCCGAGCGGAGTTCCCGTGGCCGTCGGGGACCCCGACGCCGGCGCCTCGGCCGCGGCGGCCTGCGCCGCGAGCCCGCGCGCCCGGTTTCCGCGCGGGTCGAGCTCGAGCGCCCGCTCGGTCGCGCGGGTCAGCTCCTGGGTGTCGCCGCGGGCGGCGGCGAGCCGGCCGAGCTCGAGCCACGGCTCGGCCCGGTTCGGCTCCCGCGCGATGGCGCGCCGCACCTCGCTGCGCGCCTGGTTGGGGTGGCCGGCGCGCACGGCGAGCGTGGCCGCCGCGAGCAGCGGGTCGGCGGCCACCGGGTCGATCTTCGCGGCGACGAGCGCACGGCG
>JBJMQK010000165.1:0-2763 GCA_045802735.1 Anaeromyxobacteraceae bacterium
CGGACTGCGCGAGGATGTCCTTCCCCAGCTGCACGTTCGTGCCCTCGAGGCGGACGACGAGCGGGATGGCGAGGCCCACCTGCTTCGCGGCCGTCACGATGCCGTTCGCGATGATGTCGCACTTCATGATCCCGCCGAAGATGTTCACCAGCACGGCCTTCACGTTGGGATCCGAGAGCAGGATCTTGAACGCGGCGGTGACGCGCCGCTCGTCGGCGCCGCCGCCCACGTCGAGGAAGTTCGCCGGCGAACCGCCGTTGAGCGAGATGACGTCCATCGTCGCCATGGCGAGGCCCGCGCCGTTCACCATGCAGGCGATGTCGCCGTCGAGCGCGATGTAGGAGAGGTCGTACTCCTTGGCGGCGATCTCCTTCGGATCCTCCTCGTCGGGATCGCGCATCGCCGCGATGTCGGGGTGGCGGTAGAGGGCGTTGTCGTCGAAGTTCATCTTCGCGTCGAGCGCCAGCACGTCGCCCTGGACGCTCACGACGAGCGGGTTGATCTCGGCCAGCGAGGCGTCGGTCGACGCGTACGCCGCGTAGAGGCCGGTCGCGAAGCGGACGAAGGCGTTCACGCTGTCGCCCGAGAGGCCGAGCCCGAAGGCGAGGCGGCGCGCCTGGAACGGGAGGAGCCCGGTGAGCGGTTCCACCGCCTCCTTCAGGATCTTCTCCGGCGTCTTCGCCGCGACCTCCTCGATGTCGACGCCGCCCTCGGTCGACGCCATGACGGTGACGCGCCCCGTCTCGCGGTCGAGCGTCATGCCGAGGTAGAGCTCGCGCGCGATGCGGCAGCCCTCCTCGATGTAGATCTTGCGGACCTTCTGCCCCTCGGGCCCGGTCTGCGGGGTCTTGAGCATCATCCCCAGCATCTCGTCGGCGTGGGAGCGCGCCTCGTCGGGCGAGCGCGCGAGGCGCACGCCGCCGCCCTTGCCGCGGCCGCCGGCGTGGATCTGCGCCTTCACCGCGACGATGCCCTCGCCGAGCTGGCGCGCGGCGCCCTCCGCCTCGAGCGGCGTCACCGCGAGATAGCCCCGCGGCACCGCGACCCCGAACCTGCGGAGGATCTCCTTCGCCTGGTATTCGTGGATCTTCATGCGGCGTCACGTATAGGACACCGGGCGGCGGTTGTGGGCAAAAAAGGAAGCGGCCGACGCGAGGACTCGCGCCGGCCGCCGACTGCGGTCCCTCGCGGGACGGCCTAGAGCTTCGTCTCGCCGACCGACTTCTTCACCGACTCGACGCTCTTCGCGAGCATCGCCTTCTCGGCGTCGTCGAGGTCGACCTCGAGGATGCGCTCCACGCCGCCCGCGCCGATGACGACGGGGACGCCGAGGAAGAGCCCCTTCACGCCGTACTGGCCGTCGAGGAGCGCCGAGCAGGGCAGCACGCGCTTCTTGTCGCGCAGGTAGCTGTCCGCCATCGTGACGGCGGAGATCGCCGGTGCGTAGAACGCCGACCCGGTGCCGAGCAGCGCGACGATCTCGCCGCCGCCCTTGCGCGTGCGATCGACGATCGCGTCGAGCTTCGACTTCTCGATGAGCTTCGTGAGCGGCACGCCGTTCACCGACGAGTAGCGGAGCACCGGCACCATGTCGTCGCCGTGGCCGCCGAGCACCATCGCCGTGACGTCCTGGGGCGAGACGCCGGCGGCCTCGCCGACGAAGTACTGGAAGCGCGCCGTGTCGAGCACGCCGGCCATGCCGACCACCTTGTTCTTCGCGAACCCGGTGATCTTGTACATGGCGTAGACCATCGAATCGAGCGGGTTCGTCACGACGATGACGAACGCGTTCGGCGCATGGGCCTTGATGCCCTCGGCGACCTTGGTGATCGCCTCGAGGTTCACCTTGAGCAGGTCCTCGCGGCTCATGCCCGGCTTGCGCGGGATGCCGGCGGTGACGATGCAGACGTCGGAGTCCTTGATGACCGAGTAGTCGGTCTTCCCGGCGCCGGAGACGTTCACGTCGAACTTCGTGACGCCGCGGGTCTCCTGGAGGTCGAGCGCCTTGCCCTTGGCGACGCCCTCCATGATGTCGACGAGCACGACGTCGCCGAGCTCTTTTTGACCGGCGAGCAGCGCCATCGTGCCGCCGATCTGGCCGGCGCCGATGAGGGCGATCTTCTTGCGGGAAGCCATGTGGTGTTCTCCTCGGGTGAAGGGGGATGCCTACATGTGCTTGATGATCTCGTCGCCAAACTCCGAGCACTTCACTTCGACGGCGTCCGTCACGCCCTCGATCTTCATCTGGCGCGCGAAGTCGTACGTCACGCGGTGGCCTGCGATCGCGCCGTCCATGCCCTTGATGATGAGGTCCGCGGCCTCGAACCAGCCCATGTGCCGGAACATCATCTCGCCGGAGAGGATCACCGACCCGGGGTTCACCTTGTCCTGGTCGGCGTACTTGGGCGCGGTGCCGTGCGTGGCCTCGAACACCGCGTGCCCGCTGACGTAGTTGATGTTGCCGCCCGGCGCGATCCCGATCCCGCCCACCTGCGCCGCGAGCGCGTCGGAGAGGTAGTCGCCGTTGAGGTTCAACGTCGCGATCACGTCGAACTCATCGGGACGCGTCAACACCTGCTGAAGCGCGATGTCGGCGATGGCGTCCTTCACGAGAATGCGGCCAGCCTTGAGCGCGGCGGCCTGTTCGTCGTTCGCGGCCTTCTCGCCGCTCGCAGCCTTCGTGCGGCCCCATTGCTCCCACGTGTAGAACTTGTCGGCGAACGCCGGGCTCTCCGCGAGTGCGTACGCCCAGTTGCGGAACGC
>JBJMQK010000219.1:0-5052 GCA_045802735.1 Anaeromyxobacteraceae bacterium
GGATCCGGCGCGTGTTGCTGCTGAAGCGCGTCGCGCCAGGGCTCGTGTCGAAGGAGACCCTCCTCGAGCTGTGGACGACCAGCGAGCCCAGCGGGTCCTCTCCCGCGGACCTGGCGCGCGAGCGGCGGGAGTCGGCCGGCAAGGCGATCCGGGGGAGCCTGCGCGGCCGGTGTCAGGCGGTCGAGGACCGGGATCAGCTGACGCAGCGCCTCGCGTCGATCGGCGACGTCGTCGCCGGCGCGCCCGAGGAGGCGAACGCGGAGGCCGAGCGGCTCCGCCAGTTGCTCCGGGACGCCGTCCTGGTCCGCGTGACCTGCGACCGAGGCGCGATGGGCGTCCTCGCGGTACGAACCGACGGCTGGCGGGCCGCGGACCTGTACTCGGTGGACGAAGCGGGGGCAGTGACCGTCGAGCGGACGCCCCCGCCTGGACGCAGCCCGTAACGCCGAAGAGCGCGGGCGCGCGTTGCGGACGACCGGTCACATGAACCTTCGGATTCCCCACCGCGTCGCCCCGTGGGAGGCGGTTTCACGGTGGCTCCTGCGGTGCCTGCCGGTGCTGGCTGCGCTCACGATGGGCGGGCCAGCGCGGGCCGCGCCGCGCGTCGCGCTCGGCCCGATCCGCGGCAGCTCGAACTCGACGCTCATCGCCGACGTGTACGGCGAGCTGTGCGCGGCCTTCGAGTGCGTGCCGTGGTCGAGGGTCTCCAAGGCCGGTGCGCCCGACGCCGCAAAAGCGCGCAGACTCGGCGTGGCCGGAATCCTCATCGGGCGTGTCGGCGGACAGCGCGGCGACCCGGTGCTGTCGCTCTCGCTTTACACGCGACGTACGTGGGCACCGGTGACGTGGCGGGTCGCCGTGGACCGTCGAGGAGCGCTGGATCGCAGGGGTATGGCGCTGGTGGTCAAGGAGCTGGAGACGCGGCTCGCGGGGGGCACTCCCCGGCGAGCTGCGCCGCAGCCCCCGCCCTCGGTCGTGGAGGTGGAGCGGGGTCCCGCCCGTCTCGAGAGGCAGGCGGAGCCGATGGCGCGCGCGCCCGACCCCGTCCGACCCGCGCCGGATCCTGCGGGTCGCGAAGCGCCGCAGCCCGAGCCGCTCCACGCCGCGCGTGCGGCGCCTCCGCTTCCGTCTCCGCCCGTGCCGGTGCCAGTCTCCAAACCACCTCCCCCCTTCCCACCTGCTCCGGTCCGGCCTGCCCCGGCAGCGCGGCAGGACACGAACCGCGCCGCCTGGCTCACCGTCGAGGCCGGCGCGTTCGCCGCGCGCCGCGAGCTGCGCTTCGCCGACGCGGGCGGCGCCTCGGTGTCACTGCGCGAGCACACCGCGCGCGTCTATGCCGGCCCGGACGTGCGCCTCTCCGTCTTCCCGGCGGCGCCGTTCACAGGAGGAGGTGCCGCAGGCGCCGGCCTCTTCGCGCGCTACGGCGCCTCGGTGAACCTCACGACCCGCACCGACGCCGGCGAGCAGCTGCCCACGAACATCACGCGGCTCGAGCTGGGCGCGACGTGGCGCATCACCCCGTTCTCGGCGTGGCGCCTCGTCGTCGCGCCGGCGATCTCGTGGATGTCGCTGCGCGTGCAGGTCGCTCCTCCGGTGCCGGGGCTGCCAGACGCGAACCTCTCCGGCGTCCGGGGCGGGCTCGACCTCGAGTTGCCGGTCGGGAGGAGCTTCGCCCTGCTGCTCGGCGGCGGTTACGCGCGCTGGCTGGACGCGCAGGATCTCATCGGGGGATCGCGCGCCTTCTTCCCCGGCGGGAGCGCCTGGGCGCTGGACGCCGAGGGTGGGGCCTCGGTCGCCATCGCGGGCCCCGTCTCGGCGCGCTTCGTGGGCGAGTACCGCTCGACGCGGTACCGGCTCGACCGGGATCCGACCGGCGTGTACCGGGCCAGCACGGCATCCGACACCCACCTCGGTGGACGACTCACGTTGAGCGTAAGGTACTGAGCGGCGCCGATGACGATCACCTCCTTGCGCGTCCGGGCGATCGGGGCCGTCCTGCTGGGCGCGCTCGCGGCATGCGAGGCGCGCGTCGAGCCTCTCGCCTCCCCTCCGGCGGTCGCGGTCGCGCCGCTCGTCTCTTGGTCCTGGCAGGCTGGTGCCGTGTCCTGCCTCGGCGCGACCTCGCAGAGCACGGTTCGCGCGGGGGGCGAGCCGCTCGCCGTCGTCTGCGTCTGGCGCGGCTGCGCCTGGTCGAGCCGCGCGATGATGCGTGAGGTCGGAGTCACGTTCATCCGTCCGCCCGGCGGCGAATGGCTCGCCTTTCCGAACGAGATCGTCGAGGTGGCTGCCCAGGCCGACGAGTGCAGCACCTTCATCGAGCCGCCCGAGCCACCCGGCCCTGTGACGATCCCGCAGGTCCGCGCGGCGCGCCTCCTCTGCGGGGAGGTCGTCGATGGTTGCCCGGACGCACCTTGGGGGACCGCACCCTAGCGACGCGCCGGCGCGGAGCGCCGCACCGGGTCATCGACCTCCTGCGCACGTGCCGCGCGGCGACCGCGGCGGCGCAGCAGGATCGCCGGGATGGCGAGGAGCGCCAGCGCGTCCGGCTGCGCGGACCCGGAGCCGCAGCTGGAGCCCGTGTCGTTGCGGGTTTCCTGCCGAACGACCCCGACGCACTCAGGTGCAGCCTCGCCACGCGGATAGAGGAAACAGACCCCAGCGACGTCGTCGGGCTCGAGCGATCGCTTCGAGAGTTCGCCCGGGGGCGAGCTGGGGAACATCGTCGGGTTCGTGTTCCCGGGGCACCCCGCAAGCGTGAAGTCGACGGCCGCCGGGTGCATCGTGCTGTCCTCGCAGGCGTGCGCGAGCCCCAGGAGATGGCCTGCCTCATGGGTGACCACGTTCTGGATGTCCGTGGCAGGGGCCGTGTCCGAGCAGGTCATGAGAAAGCCCGAGGTCCCGGCGGAGTCCACCGCATTGATCTCCATGTCGGCCTCGAGGATCTCCCCGGTTCCCGCGACGTAGGACACCGACGTCGTCGCGATGACGTCCTCGACCGTCTCGTCCCAGCAGTCGAACGCGGACGAGCAGTCCTCGGCGGCGTCGGGGGCGTGACACGGGTGGTCGGGCGCGATCGGGGGCACGAGGCTGCCGCAGGACCGGCTGCGGAACAGCACGACGTTCTGACCGTCGCGCAGCGCCTTGCGCGAGGTCGTCGTCTCCGCCGGGACAAACGCCACGTCCGTGCAGGCCTGCGCTGTCTGCGGCCAGGCGCTGAACCCTCGCTCGACGGCGGCGACCGCTGCATCGGACGCGCAGCCGCCGGGTCGCTCGTTCGCTCCCGCGCCGTTCACGGCGAAGCTCAGGCTCCGTGCCTTCCAGCGGAGGCACTCGTTGAAGCGCGAGCCGCGCGACTGCACGAACGCGAGAGCCGGTGCCGCCGACGCGAGGCCGATCGCCACGACGAGCGGCGTGACGCCGAAGCGTCCGGTCATCGGGCGGACCGCACGCGGCGCTCGAGCTCCGCCGCGCTCATCGCCTCGACGCGTCGCTCCCCTGCGGTCACCTCCCCGGCCACGAAGCCCACGCCGTCGAGCCGCGGCGCCGCCTGCCCGCCCCGGATGGCGAACTTGCCGAGCGCCAGGTTCTTCACGCGGAATCGGCCTCGGCCCTCACGCCGCAGGAAGAGCGCGACCTCTTCCCCGATCGTGAACTCCGGCGCGCCCGCGACGTGCTGGGCAAGCCCGTCGACGGTTCCGCCGGGCACCACCACGGTGACGAGCGGCGGCGCCTCGCCGCGCCAGACCGCGCGCGTCTCCACGTCGACGAGCGTGACGATTCGCTTCGCACCGCTTCCAGAGATGGACCGCCGGGACACGACGACGCCGCGGACCACCGCGTCGGTGCGTCGGGCCATCGCCTCCACCGTGGTCGGACGGACCAGCGTGGCGCGAGCGGGGAGGGGCGCGACGAGAGCGCCGAGCGCGAGCGCGAGGAGTCCGGAGCGGCGCATGAGTGCGCGCCGATCCTACGGGTGTTCGCACGACGTTTGCCATGACTCCCGCCAATCCCACCCGCGCGTCCCATGTCGCATCCCTGGGGGTGGCGGCCGCCCTGTACCTACACTATTTGTGATATGCGCGTCCCGAGCTTCTGGTACAGTGCCCCGAGGCTCGATGGCGACCAGCAGTGACAATCAGCTCGGCCCCTACCGCCTCGTGAAGTCGCTCGGGGCGGGCGGCATGGGGCAGGTGTGGGAGGCCGTCGATTGCACCCGCGGCGGCGCTCGCGTCGCGCTCAAGGTGATGAGCGCGCGCGCCGGCTCGATGCCGGCCCACGCGATGCGCGAGGCGCGGATCGGCCTCGGGCTGGAGCACCCCAACATCGCGCAGACGCTCGACGTCGGGTTCGTGGGGGGGCGCGCCTACCTCGTCCTCGAGCTCCTCCGCGGCGGGACGCTCGCCGAGCTCTGGCCGCTCCCGGCACTGCCGCTGCCGGCGCCCTGCGTGGCCGGAGTGGCGCTCCAGGCGCTCGCGGGGCTCCACCACGCGCACACCTCACTCGACGGATCGGGGCGCGCGCGGCGTCTCGTCCACCGGGACGTCAAGGGCTCGAACCTGTTCCTGACGCAGGGGGGCCACGTCAAGCTGCTCGACTTCGGGATCGCCTCGACCGCGGCGGCGCCTCGCGACGCGACGCGCGGGCGAGAGGGGACCCTCGCGTACATGGCGCCCGAGCTGCTCGGGGGGGAGAGCGGCGATGCCCGTAGCGACCTGTACGCGCTCGCGCTCGTCGCGGCCGAGCTGCTCGCGGGCCGGTCCGCCCTGGAGGGCCTGGACGACGCCCGCGCCCGCGCGGCCATCCTGGCCGGAGACGTCGCGCGGCTTGGCGCGCTGCCGGGCGACGTCCCCGCCGGCGTCCGGCGCTGGCTCGAGATCGCGCTGCGCCCCGAGCCGCGGGAGCGCTTCGACGACGCGGCATCGATGGCGCGCGCACTGCAGACGTGCGTCGGCGATCCATGGAACCCTCGGGCGCTCGCAGCGTGGTACGCGGCCCTCCCCCCGCACCCGCCGACACGCCGCTCCCAGACTCGCCGCCTCGACCACGACGAGG
>JBJMQK010000088.1:0-5061 GCA_045802735.1 Anaeromyxobacteraceae bacterium
ATCCGGTGGGGCTCGTCGCGGCCGCGACGAACGCCACGGCGGGCGTCGCGACCGCGCTCGACGCCGCGCGGCGCGTCGAGCGACCCCCGCTCCTCGTCATCGACGACTCGCGCACCACGCGCATGCTGGAGCAGAGCATCCTCGAATCGGCCGGGTACGAGGTCGAGGTGGCCACCTCGGCGGAGGAAGCGCTCGAGAAGGCCCGGCTGCGTCGCTACGGGATCTTCGTGGTCGACGTCGAGATGCCGGGCATGGACGGGTTCGAGTTCGTCCGGGTCACGCGTGCCGACGCTCGCCTCTCCGCCACCCCCGCCATCCTGGTCACGTCGCGGAACGCGCCCGAGGACCTCCGCCGCGGTATGGAGAGCGGAGCGAGCGAATACATCGTGAAGGGGGAGTTCGATCAGGGGCGCCTGCTCGCCGCCATCCGGAAGCTGGTGGGTTGACCGTGCCGATCCGCGTGCTCGTCGTCGAGGACTCGCTCACCGTCCGCAAGCGCCTCGTCGAGGTGCTCTCGGCCGACCGCGACATCGAGGTCGTCGCCGAGGCCGAGGACGGCAAGCAGGGCATCGAGGCGTGCGAGCGCCTCCGTCCCGACGTCGTGACGCTCGACATGATCCTGCCGGTGATGTCCGGCCTCGCCGCGACCGAGTACATCATGGCGTACTGCCCGACGCCGATCGTCGTCGTGAGCTCGTCGACGAACCGCGGCGAGCTGTTCCGGACGTACGAGGCGCTGGCCGCGGGGGCGATCGACGTCCTCGACAAGCCCAAGGGCGACGAGCCGGACGGCGAGTGGGAGGCGCGCCTCCTCTCGACGGTGAAGCTCGTCTCGCGAATCAAGGTCATCACCCACCCGCGCGCCCGCCTCGGCGCCCTCGGCAAGGGCCCGGCGCGCGGCCTCCCCGCCGCGACGCCGCGCCCGCCCGTCGCGCCGGCGCCGCTCGCGCCGCGCCGCGACCACGCCCTCTCGCTCGTCGCCCTCGGCGGGTCGACGGGCTCGCCAGGCGCGATCGTCGAGATCCTGCGCGCGATCCCGCGCACCTTCCCCATCCCCATCCTGCTCGTCATCCACATCAACGAGCCGTTCGGGAAGGCCTTCGCGGACTGGCTCGACGGCCTCGGCGCGGTGCGCGTGCGCTACGCGCGCGACGGCGAGCCGCTCGACGCGGTGCGCGACGCGACGGTGCTCATGGCGCCCCCCGGCTCGCACCTCGTCCTGCGCGACGGGGCGCTGCGCCACACCGCCGAGGCGGAGCGCCACTCGTGCCGCCCCTCGGTGGACGTGCTCTTCGAGTCGATCGCGCGCGAGCGCGGCGCCGACGCGCTGGGGTGCCTGCTCACCGGGATGGGGCGCGACGGCGCGGCGGGGCTCCTCGCCATCCGGCGCGCCGGCGGCGCGACGATCGCGCAGGACGAGGCCACGAGCGTCGTCTTCGGGATGCCGCGCGAGGCGATCCTGCTCGGCGCCGCCGAGCAGGTGCTGCCCGTCGGCGAGATCGGGCCGGCGGTCGTCGCGGCGGCCGCGCGCGGGCGGAGGGGCGCGTGATCCCGGTCCTCATCGTGGACGACAGCCTCACCGTGAGGATGGACCTCGACGAGGCCTTCTCGGCGAGCGGGTTCGCGCCGGTGCTCTGCGCCGACCTCGCCTGCGCGCGCGCTGCGCTCGCGGCGCGCCGCTTCGCCCTCGCGGTCGTCGACGTGCTCCTGCCCGACGGCGACGGGCTCGAGCTGCTCGGCGAGATCCGCTCCGACCCGGCCCGCGCCGCGATGCCGGTCGTGCTCCTCTCGTCCGAGGCCGAGGTGCGCGACCGCGTCCGCGGGCTCAAGGGGGGTGCGGACGAGTACGTCGGCAAGCCCTACGACGCCGCCTACGTCGTGGCGCGCGCGCGGAACCTCGTGCGCGGGCGCGAGGAGGTGCCGGAGGGCCCGCCGCGGCCGCTCGTCCTCGTCGTCGACGACAGCGTCACCGCGCGCGAGGCGCTGCGCGCGGTGCTCGAGCGCGCCGGGCTCGAGGTGGTGGTCGCGACCTCGGGCGAGGAGGGCCTGCGCGTCGCCGCCGACCGCCGACCGGCCGCCGTCGTCATCGACAGCGTGCTGCCCGGCCTCGACGGGCCGACCTTCGTGCGGCAGCTCCGCGCCGACGCGGTGCTCCGTGGGACGCCGTGCATGCTGCTCACCGGCTCGGGCAGCATCGGCGAGCTGGGCGCGCTCGAGGCGGGCGCCGACGCCTACCTGCGCAAGGACGAGGGCGAGGCGGTGGTCCTCGCCCGCATCCAGGCGCTCCTGCGGACGTCGATCCCGGCCTCCGCGCTCGGGACGACCGGCTTCCTCGCGCCGCAGCGGCTCCTCGCGGTCGGCGGCGGTCCGGCGCTCGAGGCCGTCCTCGAGCGGCTGCGGGGCGACGGCCATGACGTGGTGCGCGCCGCGACCGGCGCCGAGGCGTTCGAGCTGCTCGCCGTCGACCGCGTCGAGGCGATCCTGCTCGAGCTGGCTGCGCCCGGCGCCGGCGTCGACGCCTGCGCGCGGCTCAAGGCGAACCCCGCCTGCCGCGACCTCCCGCTCATCGCCCTCGCCGCGGACGGGGACGACGACGCTGCGGCCGTGGCGGCCATCAACGCCGGCGCCGACGACGTCGTCCCCGGGGCGATGGACCCCGACGTCGTGCGCGCCCGCGTCCGGGCGCAGCTCCGCCGCAAGCAGTTCGGGGACGAGCACCGCCACCGCGAGGCGTACGCCCGGAGCGCCGCCGTCCTCGAGACGATCTCCGACGCGTTCTTCGCCGTCGACCGCACCTGGCGGCTCGTCTACGTGAACCGCCCGTGCGAGCTGCTCCTCGGCGGCGCGCGCGCGGAGCTGCTCGGCCGGACGCTGTGGGAGGCGTGCGCCCACGTCTGCAGCGGCCCGTTCGAGCCCGAGCTTCGCCGCGCCGTCGCGGACGACGCGCCGGTGACCTTCGAGGCGCCGGTCGCGCCCGACCGCTTCTACGAGGTGCGCGGGTTCCCGCACGCCGACGGTCTCTCGGCCTACCTGCGCGACGTCACCGAGCGGCGGCGCACCGCCGAGGTGCAGGCGCACCTCGTCGCGATCGTCTCCCACGACCTCCGGACGCCGCTCACCGCGATCACCGCCACGTCGCAGGGCGCGCTGCGCGACCGGGCGCTCGGCGACAAGCAGCGGCGCGCCTTCGAGCGCATCTCGACGTCGGCGGGCCGCATGGCGCGGCTCATCAACGACATCCTCGACTACTCGCGCTCCCGCCTCGGCAAGGGCCTCCCCACGAACCCGCGGGCGGTGGACCTCGACGAGATCTGCCGCGAGATCGTCGCCGAGGTCGAGGCGAGCCACCCGAGCCGCGCGGTGCGCTACCAGCACGAGGGCGACGGGCGCGGCGAGTGGGACCGCGATCGCATCCAGCAGCTGCTCACGAACCTGCTCACGAACGCCCTGCGGCACGGCGATCCCGAGGCCCCCGTGTCGCTCGCGTGGCGCGCCGCCGACGGCGAGAAGGTGATCGTCGTCCACAACGAGGGGACGCCCATCGAGCAGGCGATGCTCGGGCAGGTCTTCGAGCCGTTCCGGCGCGGGCGCAGGACGGGGGGGCAGGGCGGCGGCGTGGGGCTCGGGCTCTACATCGTGCAGCAGATCGTGCTGGCGCACGGCGGCAGCATCGCGGTGCGGACCGGCGACGGAGAGGGCACGACCTTCACCGTGACCCTGCCGGACCGCGCGCTCGCGCGCATGCCCGACGCGCCACCGCCGCGCGCTTGACGCCGCGCAAGACATCCTTCCGGGACGGCACTATGCTGCGCGGATCCACGGCAGTTTGCAGCAGGCGGTGCCATGCCCCGACTCCCCGATCCGCGCTTCGCCCCCGACTGCGCCATCCTCGTCGACGGCCACCGCGTCCTCGCTCGCGAGGGCGAGAGCGTGACCTCCGCGCTCCTCGCGGCGGGCGAGCCGCTCATCACCCGCAGCGCGAAGTACCACCGCCCGCGTGGCCCGTTCTGCCTCTCCTCCTCGTGCGCCTCCTGCCTCGTCCGCGTGGGCGGCGTCCCCAACGTCCGTGCCTGCGAGACGCCCTGCCGCGAGGGCCTGCAGGTCGAGACGCAGAACGCGGTCGGCGGCGCCGCGCACGACCTCCTCGGCGCGATCGACCTCCTCACCCCCGGCGGCCTCGACCACCACCACATGGGCACGTGGAACCAGGTGGTGAACCGCATCACGGTGGGTGCATCGCGGCAGCTCGCCGGCCTCGGCCAGCTCCCGGAGCGTCCGCCCGAGCGCTGGCCGGACGCGTCGCAGGAGCGCTTCGACGCCGTCGTCGTCGGCGGCGGACCGGCGGGCCTGGGCGCGGCGCAGGCGCTCGCCGCCGCGGGTGTGCGCGCCCTCGTCGTCGAGCGCGAGGCGCGGCTCGGCGGCCGCCTGCGCTGCCGCCTGGAGCTACCCGGGGATCCGCCGCTCGCGTGGGCCTCCGACGTCGCCGCCGCGGTCGTCGCGGCGGGCGGCGAGGTCGCGGTCTCGACCGTCGCCATCGGGCTCTGGCGCGACGGCGCCGACGCGCTCCTCGCGCTCACCTCCACGGCCGCGGCGCGCATCCGCGTGGTGCGCGCGCCGCGGGCGGTGCTCGGCGGCGGGACGTGGGCGCAGCCGCCCGTGTTCGAGAACAACGACCTGCCCGGCATCCACGCCGCGCGGGGCCTGCTCGTCGCGCTCGCCGAGAACGGCGTCGTCCCCGGCGAGCGCGCGGCGGTGCTCGGCGAGGGCCCCGAGGCGGACGCCACCGCGGCGAACCTCGCGAGCGCCGGCATGCAGGTGGAGCGCGTGCCGGGCGGCGTCGCGCGGGCGCGCGGCGGGCGGCGCCTCGCGGCGCTCGACCTCGAGGACGGGCGGCGGCTCCGCTGCGACACGCTCGCGGTCGCGACGCCGCGGATGCCGGCCGCGGAGCTGGCGCGCGAGGCGGGCGCGGAGCTCGCGCTCGATCCGGCCTCCGGGGCGTTCCGGGTGAAGGCCCGGCCCGACGGCGAGGTGGCCCCGGGGATCCGGGCCGCGGGCGAGCTG
>JBJMQK010000090.1:0-7719 GCA_045802735.1 Anaeromyxobacteraceae bacterium
CGAGCGAGGGGCGCGTCCGCGTCGAGGGGCGCATCTCGCCCATGATCGAACTCGCCGCCGGCTTCGACCCGGACCTCACCGGCCGCGACAACATCTTCCTGAACGGCGCGCTCATGGGCCACAGCCGCAGGGAGATGGCCGGGAAGCTCGACCGCATCGTCGAGTTCTCCGAGCTGGGGGAGTTCATCGACCAGCCGGTGAAGAACTACTCGTCGGGCATGTACGCGCGCCTCGGCTTTGCGATCGCCGCCGACGTGGACCCCGAGATCCTCATCGTCGACGAGGTGCTCGCGGTGGGCGACGAGCGCTTCCAGGCGAAGTGCATGGCGCGCATCCGCGCGATCCGGGGCGGCGGCGCGACGATCTTCTACGTGTCGCACGACATGGTGCAGGTGGCCGCGCTGTGCGATCGGGTGCTCGTGCTGCACCACGGCGCGATCGTGTTCGACGGCGCGCCGCCGGCGGCGGTCGCGCGCTACCGCGAGCTGCAGGGCTTCCACCCGCCGGACACGCACGCGCGCGCTGGCTGAGCGGCCGTCGTTCAGGGCCGCGGCGCGCGCCGCCCCAGCACCCTCCGCCCCAGCACCTCGATCGCCGCGAGCGCCCCGGCCGCCGCGCCCGACAGGTGCGCCGCCGCGAGCGCCCGCCGCCCGCGCGCGAGCTCGAGCGGCGCCTTCACCCCGGCGCGCAGGAGCGTCGCCACCGCCGCGATCGCGATCGCGCGCCCGAGCGGCAGGTGCGTCGCGACCGCGCGCAGGTGGTTCCGCGCGAGGAGGAACTTCTGCCGCGGCGAGCCCGGCCCGAAGCTCTTCCCGTAGCCGTGCGTCGCGCGGGCCGCGGGCACGTACCACGCCAGGATCCCGTGCGCCGCCGCGCGCAGCGACAGGTCCACGTCCTCGTAGTACGCGAAGTACGCCGGGTCGAAGAGCCCGATGCGGCGGAGCGCGTCCGCGCGGAGCAGCGCCGCACCGCCCGTGACGCCCGTCACCGGGCCCGCGGGCGTCGCGAGCGCCGCGAGCGGCACCCCGAAGTCGCGGTCCTTCGCCCGGCCGAGGCGGTCGAGCACGAGCCCGGTCGAGTTCACGCGCGCCGGGTCGTCGGCGAAGAGGAGGAGCCCGCCGAGCAGGCCCGCCTCCGGGTGGGCCAGGGCGGCGTCGAGGAGCGCCGCGAGCCAGCCCGGCTCCACCTGGACGTCGGTGTTCACGATCGCGACGAAGCGCGCCCCGGCCTCGAGCGCGCGCCCGAGGCCCACGTTGTTCGCCGCCGCGAAGCCGGTGTTCTCGCCGAGCGGGAGCCACTCGACCCCGCGGAACGCCCGCACCGCCTCGGCGCTCGCGTCGGAGGAGCCGTTGTCCACGACGAGCACGTGCGCCGGCCGGGTGAGGCGCGCGAGCGCGGCGAGGCACGCCGGCAGGAGCTTCGCGCCGTTCCAGTTCACGACGACGATCCAGGTGTCCGGGCGCACGCGGCGACGCCGTAGCACGCGGCTCGAAGGGGGGCAAGGCGCCCGGTCACGGCGCCGTTCACGCGGGCCGCCGGCGCGTGTACATTGCCGCGCATGCTGAAGGAACGGGCGAAGCTCGTCGATCGGAGCCTCCGCCTCTTCGACATGGCGATGCTGGGCGCGGCCTTCCCGATCGCCTACTTCCTGCGCGACCGCTGGGCGGTGGTGCCCACGGGTGGCCTGTTCCCCATCGCCACGTACTGGCCGTTCCTCGCGGCGTCGCTCCTCGTGTGGCAGCTCGCCTCGTGGACCGCGAACCTCTACCGCGCCTACCGCACGCTCAGCATCCTGCACGAGGTCCTGCGGCTCGCGCGCACCTTCGTCGTCCTCGCGGTCGTCATCGCCGCGGGCCAGTTCGCGCTCAAGCAGCACGAGCTGTCGCGGCTCTTCTTCGGCATCTACTACGCGACGGCCTTCGGCCTCCTCGTCGCGAACCGCGTCGTCGTCCGCCTCCTCGCCCGGGCGGCGCGCCGGCGCGGCTACAACACCCGCTCCTTCGCGGTGGTGGGGTCGGGCGAGATGGCGGACGTGATGGTCCAGACCATCGCCGCGCACCGCGAGTGGGGGTACGTCTTCGCCGGCTACATCCTCGATCAGGGCGCCCCGCCGCCGCACGGCGCACACGTGCTCGGCCGCCTCGACGACATGGGCCGCATCCTCGAGGACCACGTCGTGGACGAGGTGGTCTTCGCGGTCGCCCGCGAGCGGCTCGAGGCCGTCGAGGAGGCGGCGCTCCTGTGCGAGGAGCAGGGCGTCGGCGTGAAGGTGCTCCTCAACCTCTTCCCGAACCGCATCTCCAAGCTCGCCGTCGAGGAGGTGGACGGGATCCCGGTGCTCGCCTTCTCGTCGACGCCCGGCGACGCCGGCGCGCTCGCCGGGAAGCGCCTCTTCGACCTCGCGGTGAGCGCGCTCGTGCTCGCGCTCGGCGCGCCGCTCTGGCTCGCGCTCGCCCTCGCCGTGAAGCTCGACTCCCGCGGGCCCGTCCTCTTCCGGCAGCGCCGCATCGGCCAGAACGGCCGCGAGTTCTGGCTCTACAAGTTCCGCTCGATGTACGCCGACGCCGAGGCGCGCCGCGCCGAGCTCGAGCACCGGAACGAGATGGACGGCCCGGCGTTCAAGATCGCCGACGATCCGCGCGTCACGCGCCTCGGGAGGTTCCTCCGGAAGACCTCGCTCGACGAGGTGCCGCAGTTCTGGAACGTCCTCAAGGGCGAGATGAGCGTCGTCGGGCCGCGGCCGCCGCTCCCCTCCGAGGTGAAGCGCTACCAGCGCTGGCAGCGGCGCCGGCTGTCGGTGCGGCCCGGCATCACCTGCACCTGGCAGGTGTCGGGCCGGAACGAGCTCGACTTCGCCCAGTGGATGGAGCTCGACCTGCGCTACATCGACAACTGGTCGCTGTGGCGCGACCTCGAGATCGTGCTGCGCACCATCCCCGCCGTGCTCCTCGGCCGCGGCGCCCGTTAGATCGGGGCCGTGGACGCGGACCTCACCGCCCGGATCGACGCCTGCGCGGCGCTCCTGCGCCAGGGCGGCGTCGTCGCCTATCCGACCGAGACCTTCTACGGCCTCGGCGCGCTCGCCTCGCGGGAGGACGCGCTCGAGCGGCTCGCGCGCGCGAAGCTGCGCCCCGACGGGAAGCCGCTCCCGCTCCTCGCCGCCGACCTCGCCCAGGTGGCCGAGGTGGCGGTGCTCGGGGGCGACGCGGCGCTGCGGCTCGCCGGTGCGCTGTGGCCGGGCCCGCTCACGCTCGTCCTCCCGGCGCGCCCCGGGCTCTCGCCGCTCGTGACGGCGGGTGACGCCACCGTGGCGATCCGCATCCCGGGCAGCGCGGTCGCGCGGCGCCTCGCCGCAGGCGCGGGCGGCGCCCTCGTGTCGACGAGCGCCAACGTCTCCGGCGAGCCGCCTCCGCTGCGGCCGGACGACCTGTCGCAGGCGCTCCTCGCCCGGATCGACGCGGTCCTCGACGGCGGTCCGGCGCCGGGCGGGCTGCCGAGCACGATCGTGGCGTTCGACGGCGAGGCGGTGCGGCTCGTGCGCGCCGGGGCGGTGCCGTGGGAGGACATCCGGCGCCTTGCGGGCCCCGGGTGAGTGCAGTACGGTCCCGCGCGCATGCCCGAGGTGCTTCCGTTCCGGGGTCTCCGCTACGCCGCTTCGCGGCCGCCGGCCCTGTCGCGGCTCATCGCGCCGCCCTACGACGCGGTCTCGCCGGCGCTGCGCGACGCCCTCGCCGCCCGCAGCCCGCAGAACGTCATCCACGTCACGCTCGGTCAAGACCTCCCCGGCGACGGCCCCGCGGAGAACCGCTACGTGCGCGCGGCGCGGCTCCTCGCGTCCTGGCGCGACGACGGGACGGTGCGGCAGGACCCCGAGCCATCGATGTACGCGCTCGAGCAGAGCTTCACCGGCCCGGACGGCCGGCAGCGCGTCCGGCGCGGCATCACCGTGGCGTGCCGGCTGCACGCCTACGGCGAGGGGCTCGTGCTCCCGCACGAGAAGACGCTGTCGGCGCCGCGGCGCGACCGCCTCGAGCTGCTGAAGAGCATCCAGGCGAACCTGTCGCCGGTGTTCGCGCTCTTCCCCGACGAGCGCGGCGACGGCGTGCGCGCGGTCGAGGCGGCGATCGAGGCGAGCGGCGAGCCCGCCTCCGAGGCCGACTCCGACGACGGGACGCACCACCGCCTGTGGCGCGTGACCGACCGCGCCGCGATCGCGGCCGTCCACCGGGTCGCGGCCGAGCGCACCCTCGTCATCGCCGACGGCCACCACCGCTACGAGTCGGCCCTCGCCTACCGCGACCTCGTGGACGCCGAGCGCCCGGGCCTCCCGGCGAACGCCGGCCACCGCTTCGTGCTCGTGACGCTGTGCTCGATGGCGGACCCCGGGCTCTTCGTCTACCCCACGCACCGCCTCCTCTCCGGCGTCGCCGCGCTCGACCTGCCGCGCCTCGTCGAGGGCCTCGCGCGCTTCTTCCACGTCGAGACGCTCCGCGAGGACCTGCGCCGCGCCGCGGGGCGCGCCTGGGCGGTGGCGAAGCTCGCGGAGCACGCCGGCCGATCGACGACGTTCGTCATGGTGTCGGCCGCGGACGCGAAGGGCCGCATCCTCACCCTGCGCGACGACGCCGACATGTCCGGCGTGCCGCTGCCCGAGAACGTCACGCTCCGTGACCTCGACGTGACGGTGCTGCACGCCATCGTCTTCCAGCACCTCCTGGGGCTCTCGCCGGGGTCGCAGGAGCAGGGCGAGAACCTGCGCTACGAGATGGACGCCGGCGAGGTGGTGAACCGCACCCTCGCCGGCGAGTTCCAGCTCGGCTTCCTCGTGAACCCCACGCCGATGTGGCAGGTCGAGGCGCTCGCGGAGGCGGGCGAGACGATGCCGCAGAAGAGCACGTTCTTCTTCCCGAAGGTGGCGAGCGGCCTCGTGATGCGGCGCATCGACGAGCCGGTGGGGAGCTAGGCGCCCGGCGGGCCGGCAGGCGCGCGCCCCGCCTTTCCAATTTCGCCCGATTCCGCTAAGGATTTGCGCCATGGCCTACCCGCACGACCGCCCTCGCCGCATGCGCCGCACCGAGGCGCTGCGGAGCCTGGTGCGCGAGACCGCGCTCGCGCCGGACGACCTGGTGTGGCCGCTCTTCGCCGTCCCCGGCGAGCGCGTCCGAAACGCCGTGAAGAGCATGCCGGGCGTGTTCCAGCTCTCGGTCGACGAGCTCGTCGCGGAGGCGCAGTCGGGCCACGACGCCGGCGTGCGCAGCGTCATCCTCTTCGGCGTGCCGGAGAAGAAGGACGCGCTCGGCACCGGGGCGTACGACGACGACGGGATCATCCCCCGCGCCGTCCGCGCGCTGAAGAAGGGCGTGCCCGGCCTCGTCGTGATGACCGACGTGTGCCTGTGCGAGTACACGGACCACGGCCACTGCGGCGTCCTCAAGGCGCCGAAGGCGGGCGGGCCCGGGCAGGATCTCGGCGTCGACAACGACGCGACGCTCCCGCTCCTCGCGAAGGAGGCGGTCGCGCACGCGAAGGCGGGCGCCGACATCGTCGCGCCCTCCGACATGATGGACGGCCGCGTCGCCGCGATCCGCGCCGCGCTCGACGAGAGCGGCTACGGCGACGTGCCGATCCTCTCCTACGCCGCGAAGTTCGCCGGCGCCTTCTACGGGCCGTTCCGCGACGCGGCGGAGAGCGCGCCGCGCGAGGGCCCCGGCATCCCCAGGGACCGCAAGGGCTACCAGATGGACCCGGCGAACGCGCGCGAGGCGATGCGCGAGGTGGCGCTCGACGTCGCCGAGGGCGCCGACATGCTGATGGTGAAGCCGGCGGTGCCTTACCTCGACATCCTGCGGATGATGAAGGATCGCCACGACCTGCCGCTCGCCGCGTACCACGTGTCGGGCGAGTACGCGATGATCAAGGCCGCGGCGGAGCGCGGCTGGATCGACGAGGACCGCGTCGCGCTCGAGACGATGCTCTCCTGCCGCCGCGCCGGGGCCGATCTCGTGCTGACCTACTACGCGAAGCACGTCGCAGGGCTCCTCACCGGGATCCGGCGGTGAGCGACCCGGCGCACATCCGCTACAGGGTGGTGGAGGTGTCGCCGGTCGCCGAGGAGACCCTCGAGCGCGCGCTCGACGAGCGCACGCGCGAGGGCTGGGGGTTCGAGTCGGTCCACTTCGTCATGCGAGAGGGCTCGCACCGTCCGGCGATGGCGTACCTCTTCTTCACGCGCGTCCAGGCGCCCCGCGACGACGGAAGCCGGGTGCCGCCGTGAGAGACGCGCGGCGCGAAGGCTCGCCGTACGCCAAGGCCGACCTGACGCTGCGCCTGCTGGCGCGGCTCACCGACCTCACGCTCGCGTTCGCCGTCGCGAACGTCGCGCGCGAGGCCGGCCCGCCGCTCGCGGCGCTGTACCTGCTCGTCGCCGACGGCCTCATGGAGGGGCAGTCCATCGGCAAGCGCATCTTCGGGATCCGGGCGGTCGTCCTCCCGCCGAAGGGCCTCACCCGCGGGCGGCCCGCGGGATACCGCGAGTCGGTGCTGCGCAACGCGCCGTTCGCGCTCGTGGGCCTCTTCTACGGCCTCACGCTCGTCGGCTGGCTCCTGCTCTTCGTCGTCGGGCTGCCCATCGTCGCCTTCGAGGCGTACATGGCGTGGAGCGACCGGCTCGGCATCCGCATCGGCGACATCTTCGCGGACACGCAGGTGGTGGACGGGAAGGTGATGGCGAAGGCGGACGTCGTGACGGCGAGCGACCTGCGCGCCGCCGCGCCGGCGCCGCAGGGCCCGACGGCCGGCGCCGTCCCGCGCCTCCGCTCCGCCGCATGAAGCTCTCACCGCAGCCGCGGCCGCGCGGCGTCCCCAGGATCCCGACATGCGCATCGCGCTGACGCACAACCTCCGCCTCACCGAGTCGGAGGACGAGGCCGAGTTCGACAGCCGCGAGACGGTGGACGCGCTCGCGTCCGGGATCGAGCGCCTCGGCCACCGCGTCGAGCGCCTCGAGGTGTCGGGCCCGGCGTCGCGCACGGTGGCGCGGCTCGAGGCCTTCGGCCCCGACCTCATCTTCAACACCGCCGAGGGGCGGCGCGGCCGCTTCCGCGAGGCGTTCTTCCCGGCGCTCTTCGACGAGCTGGGGATGCCCTACACGGGCTCGGACGCCTACGTGCTGGCGGTGACGCTCGACAAGCAGCTCACGAAGCTCGTGCTGGCGCAGCACGGCGTCGCGACGCCGCGCTGGCAGTACGTCGAGCGCGCCGAGCAGCTTCAGATCAACGCGCTCCGCTACCCGGTCATCGTGAAGCCGAACTTCGAGGGCAGCTCCAAGGGCATCACGCAGGACTCGGTCGTCGAGGACCCGCTGCGGCTCCACGAGCACGTGGCGGCGGCGCTGGCGCGCTATCCGGCCGGCCTCCTCGTCGAGGAGTTCATCGTCGGGCGCGACGTGACGGTGCCGTACCTCGAGCGCGCCGCGCCGGACCGCGGCGGCGTCCTCCAGCCGGTCGAGTACGTGGTGGACGCGGCGCTCGCCGGCGCGCGCCGCCACGCCATCTACGACTACGAGCTCAAGACGAAGCTCGACCGGGCGGTCTCGGTGCGCGCGCCGGCGAAGCTCGCGCGGGCGCAGAAGGAGCGCATCCAGGAGCAGGCGGCGACCGTCTTCCGCGCGCTCGGCGTCCGCGACCTCGGCCGGATCGACTTCCGCGTCGCCGACGACGG